>JALVCY010000607.1 GCA_027009605.1 Saprospiraceae bacterium | reverse complement strand
GAACCACCCACAAAATGCTGGAAAGTTTATCGCTGACGAAGCCCGGGTCAATTGGCACGATGCGGCATTATGGCATGTGCGCAATAAGCGGGATTTGGCGGTGGATACCGTGCCGGAATGGGAGCAATTGAGAGAAATGGCCAGTCAAATTAAGGCCCACACCTTAGCCAATTTGCGGACGTATCTCATTGATTTTGAGCAAAATGCGATGGCCAACGGGGTAGAAGTGCATTGGGCAAGTAATGCCGAATCCCACAATCAAATTGTCCTGGAAATTCTGCAAAGAAACAACGTAAAAAAAATAGTTAAAAGCAAATCCATGCTCACCGAAGAGTGTGGTTTGAATCCTTTTTTGGAAGAGCGGGGTTTTGAAATTACCGACACCGATTTAGGCGAACGCATCATCCAAATGCGCCAAGAACCACCTAGCCATATCGTCTTGCCGGCCATTCATATTAAAAAAGAAGAAGTCGGCGATCTTTTCCGAAAGGAACTGGGTGCTGAGCCGGGTAATAATGACCCCACCTATCTCACTCATCAGGCCAGAATCCACTTGCGCAAAAAATTTATGGAGTGCCAAGCGGCGATTACCGGAGTCAATTTTGGAGTAGTGGAGACGGGCGAAGTAGTGGTTTGTACCAATGAAGGAAATGCCGATATGGGTGTGCATCTTGCTCCGGTGCAAATCCATTCGATGGGGATAGAAAAGTTGATACCTAGGAAAAAGGACTTGGCAGTCATGGTGCGATTGTTGGCGCGAAGTGCCACCGGTCAGCCGGTTACGGTCTATACTTCTCATCATCAAAAACCGGCCAAAGGCGCAGAAAAGCACATCATCTTGGTCGATAATGGCCGCTCCAAGCGGTTGACCATGGAAAAATACCGCTCTTCTTTAAAATGTATTCGCTGTGGGGCGTGCATGAATACTTGTCCGATTTATCGGCGGAGTGGGGGACATAGTTATCACTTTACGATACCGGGGCCGATTGGGTCGATATTGGCACCGGTGACCGATATGACTGCGCAAAGTGATTTGCCATTTGCATCAACCTTGTGTGGGTCTTGCGGTGATGTTTGTCCCGTCAAAATTGATATTCCCAATCAGCTCTATCAGTGGCGGCAGGACATAGCCGAAGCCGGCTTGTTGAGTCCGGGAAAACAAAAATCCATGAAGGTCTTGTCGAGTTTGTTGGCGAGTCCCAGGGCGTATCGAAATTTCGGAAGAATGATGCGCTTGGGCCTACGGATATTGCCCAAATTTTTGATGACCAATCGTTACAATACTTGGACCAAAGGCCGGGACTTACCGGCGGCTCCCCCCAAATCTTTCAAGGCTTGGTACAAAAAAAATCACCGATGAGCAGAAAAGATATATTAAAAAATCTAGCGGACTTTAGTTTTGACGGCCCGGCCTTGCCGGAATATGATTTTCGGGTCAAGCGGCCGATGGATTTGCCGGCTAAGTTTACGGCTTCCGCAACGGCTGCCGGTTCACAGATAATCGCCCCTTCCGGACTTCCGCAAATCATCGCTCAGTATGAGAACGTTCTTCAATTCTCCAAATTATCAGACCATAAAGGCTTGAATATCAGTGAGATAAAGTCGCCTTATGATTTGCCTAGGATAGATTTGTTGGTGATGGACGGGGTGTTTGGGGTGGCCGAAAACGGAGCGATTTGGGTCGAGACGACCGGTTTACCTTTTCGGGTATTGCCGTTTATAGCGGAGCACTTGGTGATTGGCATTCCGAGCGAGCAGATAGTCGCCAATATGCATGACGCTTACGCAAAAATAAAATCCGGTTCCTATGACTTTGGGGTTTTTATAGCCGGGCCTTCCA
>JALVCY010000606.1 GCA_027009605.1 Saprospiraceae bacterium | reverse complement strand
GATAGAGGCTTTTGATGAGATTTTGAAAGACAAGGAAGCGGTTTATCAATTAAAAGTGTGGCTTTTGAAAAATAAACAAACCACGCATTGGAAAACTACAAAAGCCACAGCGTCAGCGGTTTATGCCTTGTTAATGAGTGGCGAGAATTGGTTGTTGGAAGATCAGCCAGTGGATATTAAGCTGGGGGATATGGAGATTCATCCGGAGCACACACAAGCCGGCACGGGCTATTTTAAAGAATCTTGGGACAAAGAAACCATGCCGGTCAATCCGAGTCAGATTACGGTTAATAATCCTAATTCAGCCATTGCTTGGGGAGCCGTTTATTGGCAATATTTTGAAGATTTGGACAAGGTTAAAGTCTTTAAAGATACGCCTTTGCAACTCAAGAAAGAGCTCTATCGGGAAACCAATTCGGATCGCAGCTCTGTCCTAGAGAAAATCAACGAAGGCGATGCCATCCACGTCGGAGACAAGCTAAAAATGCGTATTGAATTGCGAGTAGATCGGGCTATGGAATACGTCCATATGAAGGATATGCGTGCGGCCGGATTGGAGCCCACCAATGTTTTGAGTCAATACAAATGGCAAGACGGTTTAGGTTACTACGAAAGTACACGGGATTTGGCGACAGATTTTTTCTTTAGTTATTTGCGTCCCGGGGTATATGTTTTTGAATATCCCTTGACGGCACAGCTGAAAGGCAATTTCTCCAACGGTGTGACAACAATACAGTGCATGTATGCGCCGGAGTTTTCCAGTCATTCGGAAGGGGTTCGGATACGGGTGGAGTAATGTTCGTTGGATTCCCCCCTGCGTAGGGATGCACGGCTGTGCGTCCCTACGTCAACATCCATAAAAATGCCTATTTTCTACTTAAGCCTGTGCTTATTAGGATGGATAAGAGTTTTAATAAAATATGGGAGCGGGTTGATAGCCAATTACATAAAGGACAGTTTTGGAGAAGGTTTTAGCCTTAGGTTTAAAATTTTTTCGTGTCTTTCGTGTTTTTCGTGGTAAAAAAAGCCGTGTCTTTCGTGGTTCAATCGTCATGGGTGGTGGATCGCTAAGCACGGAGCGCAGCGCGGTGATTGGTGAGCCAATAATGGAGCACGGAAGATAACGTAGGTCGCACGGTTATCCGCTTGTAGGGACGCACGGCCGTGCGTCCCTACAAGCGGCCGATGGGCCGATTTCAAAATTTACGACTAGGCATAAATCACAACTGAATAAGTCACTCGGGAAAATGACCCAACCCCCACAAATTTTGAAAATCTCGCCAAGATACCCAAACTCCAAAACCAATGAAATCCCACCCAAAAGCTACAAACTACAAAAAATACAAAAGCCCTACTTTCAAAAAATCATCGTGCGAACGGTTCGGCTCACCCACCGATTCCTATCGGTGCTCCGCCAACTTTGCCGTCCTTCGTCGGCAAAGGCTGCGAGCTTAGCGATCCGGAGCGAAGACACGGAAAACAAACATAAGAACTGCCCTGTGCCAAACGGATGATACGGATTTTCACGGATTATGGATACTTCATTATTCGATATTCAGCATTCGACGTTCGATATTCTGACCGGGCACAAAAGGTAATTGTTTGATTTTAGCCTTAGGCTTGGAAATTTTTCGTGTCTTTCGTGTTTTTCGTGGTAAAAAAAGTCGTGTCTTTCGTGGTTCAATCTTGGGGGGTTGGATGCCGTCCCCCTGTTAGACCGTTACACCGTTTTTGATAGAACACGGATTTGGTGAATCGAGCCGTGTGCCCCTACAGGCTATACACCCCAATAGCGATTGATATTACCGAACGAACTCTTTTTCAAGAACCGTCTCATTGCCTAGGCCATCCGTGGCTACAATTTTCAATAGGTGTTTTCCTTTGGAAACATGTTGGTCAAAGGTATAAGTGAGTGTGTGATTGCGGAATTCCATGAGAATCCAGTGCCCATCAACCGTGGCTCGATAGCGCATGGATTTGGCGGTGCCGGTAGTGGGGATGTTGTCTTTGAGTTTGAAGGACATGCGGGTATAGTTGGCCATATTGTGGGCGAACCGGACCGGGGTGATGGTGGGTGGTGTATTATCCACCATGATGGTATAATTTCCTAGTGCTCTGACTCGACCTTCCATCTTATTCATCTTCCATTGGCCGCCGGCATTTTCCCAACGTCCTTTTTTGTCTTGGTGGGCGATAAAAGCTTTGGCCCGTTGTTCGGCGGTCAACATGTCAGCGGGGATGGAAATATGAAAGTAGCGTTGTATGGGTGTGGTTAATTTATGGATTTTGTAGATGGGGCCAAAGATATTGGCGTCGTTAGTATGCTTTTGGTCAATATCAAAATAGATATTTTCGTAGAATGTATGGGTCGGGAATTGACAAGACAACCCGCTGTATTTGATGGTGTTGGCTTGGGCATAAGGGAAGTAATAATTAAATGATTTTTCAGGTTGGGGAATGAGTGAACCGAGTTTGACCCAAAAAATAAGTTTGGATGTATTGCCGACAGCATCCGAAGCGGTAATGGTTACTTGATGTGCTCTAGTATCGTAAAGATGCAGAACGCCGCCTTTGTGATGGTAGATTTTTAAGCGATTTCCCGGAAGGGAATACAAGCGGTGGTAAGTACTATTTTTGGTGATTTTGTCTTTGTAGTCCAAGTGGGCATTTACAAATCGAGTATCCGAAAAAGAAAAGCGATCCAGTTGAAAATCATATTCCGGAACACCATCAACAGTCAGGGAGGCTCCGTAAATGCCATTCCAACTGGAAGAGCCTTCCATGTGGTCAAAGGCCTTGAGCGCAAGCCCCAATTGGTTGGAACCAACGACTAAAGTGTCTCCTCCGGCGAGATGATAGGTATTATTTTTTTTGATGAGTTTAATCTCTTTTTCCCGAAAGGGGTAGAGCTCACTATCTAAGAGATAGGTCTTGATTTTGTGCATCTTGGGCGGGATATTGTCTTTTATCGGAAGACCGAATCGCAAGGCGTTTAGCGGCTCTTCTGTGCGTCTGTCTCTGATTTCAAAGTGCAGATGCGGGCCGGATGAAGTGCCGGTATTGCCCATTTGAGCGATGACTTGGCCTTGTTTGAATCGAAACATATCGGCCGGTGGATGCAAGTCTATGGAGAAAGATTCCTTCTCATACTGCTTGCGTTTGACATATTTGGCGATGGCCGGGCCAAATTGGCTCAAGTGGCCATAGACCGTCGTAAACCCATTGGGATGATTCATGTAAATGGCATTGCCGTACCCGCCCGAGCGAACTTTTATCCGGCTGACATATCCATCTGCGGCGGCCACAATGTCCGCTCCCGAACGCCCATTGGGGGATTTGATGTCGATGCCGGAGTGGAAGTGATTGGGGCGCAATTCGCCGTAAGTACCGGAAAGAATCAATTTATATTTGATAGGAGAAATAAACTCCCCTTGCGGAAAAGTTTCGCTATAAATCAAAAAAGAAGAGCCCAAAATCAAAGTGGCTAGACCGAGCAGAAAATATGTTTTTAGGTTCATGGTGTGTGTATTAGGGTGGGGGCTAGGTGATTTCTTTGCTGATGCCGTTGAGTAGCAAGTTCCAGTCCCCTTGATAAGTTTTCTGTGCATTGTTTTTTCGCATGTATTCCAAAAACGTTGCGCGTGGGATAGTTGTTGCTCCGAGAGACAGCATGTGCTGGGAAACAACTTGAGCGTCAATGAGCCAAAAGCCTAATTCTTCCAGTTTGCGGACTAAAGTGATAAAGCCGTATTTGGAGGCATTGGGCGCTTTCGCAAACATAGATTCTCCAAAAAAACATTTGCCTAGGGAGACCCCATATAAGCCACCGACTAATTCCTCTTCTTTCCAGACTTCTACCGAATGAGCCAGCCCCATTTCGTGCAAACGACAATAAGCCTCAATAAAATCTTCGGAAATCCAAGTTTCACCTTCTTGTCCCTTTCGTACTTTTTGTTTGCATTCACGCATAACCCGCTCAAAATCAGTGTCATACGTAACGGTATATTTTTGTTGGTTAAAATAAGAGCGCATGCTCTTATGGACTTTGATGTCTTTGGGAAAGAGTACACACCGGGGGTCGGGAGACCACCAGATAGGGGGCTCGTCCTCATTATACCAAGGGAAAATCCCCCACCGGTAGGCCAGCATGAGTCGATCGACACTCAAGTCTCCTCCTACGGCCACGATACCGTCCTTGTTGTGGACACTATCCGGATGCGGAAAGGAAATCTCGTCTTCTGGAAGCCATACTATTGCCATCCTAATCGGTTTGTTTTCAATTTGTTAATGCGGGAAAAGTCTATTTTGTTGCAGGCCGGAAAACGAGCGTTTTAGGCTGTTTCAATGACTGCTGAGAGTCCCTTATCTACGAGGGCATCTTTTTTTGGTTTCAGCTCTTCTTTATGCCCCGTTTGGACAATGGCCTTGCCCTTAAAGTGGATAATCAGCGCCAATTGTTCTGCCTGAACAGAAGTATGTCCAAGGACATTCTCAAAGCATTCAATGACCCAATCAAAGGTATTGAAGTCATCATTATAAACGACTAACTCTGATGGCGTACCCGTGGACGTATCCTCTTCTTCCAGAAGGTCAACCTTTACTTCTTCTAATTCTTCTATTTCCGGTTTGATTGGCATTCTGCTTTTGGTCTAATTTTATTACTAAAAAAGTTATGCGGCTTAAATTCCGGTACTCAAAAAATTGGGTTATTTAGGATTCGCTCGTTTTCATTTTAAAAAAGAAAAAGGGCGTTTTGGGCATCCATTGACCCTGAATCCATTTTTACAAACAGTTACATTTTTGTAAGCTTTCCGCCGTTATACCGCAAAACCGGTAAACCGCTGTACCGAAACTTAAGTTACGTTACCCCAAAGATAGAGATTTCCTTTATTTTATTCAAGCGAATTGACTTGAAGGCAACAAAAATTAGTTAAAAATCTCAAACTATATACCAGTCTGCATATTATTTAGTTTCTTTGACATCGAAAAATAATCAATATGGAGACCAGATTTACTTTTATTTTGTTCAGTCTATTCTTTGCGCTCGGAGTCCGGGGGCAAAAGCCGACGGATTTGGCGCTGGGAGAATGGTCGCTCTTGTTGCCTTACAATCAAGTCGAGTCGGTCACGCATGGAGCGGATAAGGTGTATTTTGCTTCCAAATATTCTATTGTTTCCAGAGATAAGACGGACGGGAGTTTGGCTTTTTATGACTTGGTCTCCGGCCTTACGGAAACGGATATTCGCTTTATCAAATATGACCCGGTTTCCAAGGGGCTGTTTGTGATTTATGAAAATAGTAACATCGACTACCTTGAAGACGGGGAAGTCATCAACTTGCCAATCATCATGAACAAGCAGATTGTTGGGGATAAATTTATTTATGACCTTAGCTTTTCCGGCAATACGGCCTATTTGAGTTGTGGCTTTGGCATTGTGGCGCTCAATACGTCCACCTTGGAAGTGGATTTTTCGACCTTTACAGAAAAACCGGTGAAAGCAGTGACCGGCATTGACGGGGATTTGTATGCATCGGTTAGTGACGGTGTGTATCGCATTCCCCAAAACGATAACAATATCCAAGATTTTCAAAAATGGGAAAAATTAGGAGCCGCTCAGCAGTTTCCTGCTTCTTTTACCGCCGGATATATGGGGGCTTTGGACAAGACTTTGATTTTTGGAGCCAATAATCGTTTGTTGCGTTACCATGTCGAGAGCCGGGCGCTGGATACTCTTTTTGAAGGAGCCGACCAACATTTGGTCAAAATCACCCAAGAAGGCGAAGGCCTAGTGGCTACTTTTTATTGCGACGGTCCCGGTGCTTGGGATGATTGTGACGGCAAATTGGTTTATGTGGCGCCTTCCGGAAATGTAAAAATCATCGGGACACCGGATACTTACCGGCCGGTTGATGGCATTCAGGACGGAGATGATATCTGGGTGGGGGATAGATGGTATCCCTATCGCCGGATTAGTTTGAATGGGGGACATGAAGAAGTCTTTACAGTGAATGGGCCTTTTTCCGCAAGGGCTTTTAGTACCTACGTGGCGGATGATACCCTCTATGTGTTGGCAGGAACTTGGTCGCCGACCAAATCATTTCCCTATGTGGTCGTGGCCGACGGGTTGTTTATGAGAGACCTGAATAACGGGCAATGGTCTTATCTGAATAGGGTCAATTATCCGGTACTGAAAGAGAAGTTGGCGGATTATAATTTTATGAATATCGCCATCCATCCGGTGACCCAAAAAAAATATATAGCTTCTTTTGGCGGGGGGATTATCGAAGTGGACGGCGAGCGGGTCAAGGTCTTTAACAAGAGCAATTCTTCGCTGAAGCCTGAGCCCGGTTATGATACCCGGATTTCGGTGATAGATTTGGCTTTTGATAGTGAAAATAATCTTTGGGCAACCAATTATTACGCCAGTAAGCCATTGGCGGTACTCAAGGACGATGGGAGTTGGCAGAGTTTTAGTCTGGGGGGCGGCAATACGGCGACCAACCGGATGATGATTGATGATTATGGCAATAAATGGATTGTCATTGTGTCCAAGGGATTGCTGGTGTTTAATTCGGGCCCCAGCCTAAATGATACTTCCGACGACCAATATAAGCTCTTTACATCCAGTAATAGCGCATTGAAAACCAACAGTGTCAATGACGTCGCACAAGATTTGGATGGCAGTGTCTGGGTGGCGACGGATGAAGGGGTTGTGACCTTTGAATGTGGGGGCGACGTCTTTGGGGATTATTGTAAAGGCTCTCGGCGGATAGCGGCTTTGGATGGTTTTAATGCCTATTTGTTGGAAGACGAGAAGGTCAATGTCATCGCTGTTGATGGAGCCAATCGCAAGTGGTTTGGTACCGGCAATGGAATTTTTGTGTTGTCTCCTTCCGGAGAAGAAGTCATTCATACCTTTAATGTAGATAATAGTCCGTTGCCAAGCAATGACATCCAAAGCCTGTCCATAGATAATCAAACAGGGACGGTTTATATCGGGACGGCCTTTGGATTAGTGAGTTATCGCAGTGAAGCTGTTTTGGGCAAGTCTTTTTTTCAGGCAGAAGTGTATGCCTATCCTAATCCCGTTACGCCGGAATATACCGGCCCGATAGCGATTAAGGGGCTTGCGCAAAATGCAAATGTAAAAATTACCGACATCGAAGGTCGTCTGGTTTATGAAACGGAAGCGTTGGGTGGTCAAGCCATTTGGGACGGCCGGGATTACAACCACCGCAAAGTGGAATCCGGTGTCTATTTGGTGTATAGCACCTCCCAGCCCGGTTTGACCGTAGAAGCAGCCGTCGCAAAAATTGTGGTGATCCAGTAGGGTGCATCCTTGTGATGCCCCAAGGTAGGGGCATCCTTGTGATGCCCCAAGGTAGGGTGCATCCTTGTGATGCCCCAAGGTAGGTGCATCCTTGTGATGCCCCAAGGTAGGGTGCATCCTTGTGATGCCCCAAGGTAGGTGCATCCTTGTGATGCCCCAAGGTAGGGTGCATCCTTGTGATGCCCCAAGGTAGGTG
>JALVCY010000605.1 GCA_027009605.1 Saprospiraceae bacterium | reverse complement strand
CTGACGCCCCATTGGTTTTTTCGTCGCGGGTGGATGCACAACTTACACCGCAACAGCCGGGCGAAAGCAATCGCGCCAACCGTGCACGAACCCGCACTTACTTGCCGGACCGGATAAGAGCTTTTTCCTTGTCATACCTGCACACGAGCGGGTTTAGGAGCCAACTGTCCTGCATCATAGCCAAGTAAGTGCGGGGATGTGCAAACTTTTCGTAACTGTTTGGGGGGCTCCTGTTTTTGGGGATAAAATAGGCATTTTAGCACAAAAACAGCGGGTACCTAAACGGTTACTCCATAAAAGGTTGTATTTTAGCCGCCCTCTTAGGCCAAAAGACATAGACATGAGAAAACTAGTCCAAAGGACCCTTGAAAAAATCCGTTCGGGCGATCTATTGAGCCCGGAGCTGCAAGAAAAAGGATTTCAGCTGTTTAATGAAGGTCAGTGTGTCTTGTTGACGCAGTCGGCTAAATCAATCTTGGTTTTCGTCGGCAACGAAGAAGATGGCGTGGAGCGGACTTTGGTGCGAGAATTCGATGCCTTGGAAGAGGTCGAATACATAGCTCCTTATTCAAAAAAGAAGCCGTCAGATTGGGATGAATTTTCTTTTGCGGCGCTGCTGGCTTTTCAGGAGAATCTGAATTGGATGCAGCCAGAACTAAATGGAAAGAAATATACTCGTGAAGGAATGATTCGGCGAGTCCTTGCCGAAAGAAAAGAAAAGGCAAAAACGGCTAATTATAAAGTCAAATTGGCGGACAATATCTACGGTGAGCATACACTTTATAATGAAAAAGGAGTCGAATATAAAATCACGCTTTGGGATTTTGAAAAGGAAATTGGATATATCAATAATATTGACTGGCGAACCAATAAATTAGGGACGACCAAGCATATTATGTTTTTGTTTAATTACTTCAAGGAGCATCCAAAAATTTTTAATAGATTGAAAAAGAAGAAGGCTCCTTATGTTGAAATCACCTTAGACCCACTCAATGACTATCAAACCACTTGGGTATACCCCCATAAGCTTCCGCGAAAAATCAATACACTAATAAAAAAATATTTTGGAGAAGAAAAGCATATCCCGGATAATAGAACCGGCGAGTTGCTTAGCTTTTTAAATGAAACAAGGAAGTATGATGAGATTGTTGTCAGACCTGAGGTATATGAGAAAATTGAAAAGCACTTTAATGCCAATTTGATTGCGGGGTTAAAGTCAAAATTTAAGCCGGATTATTCTGCTATAAAAGCAGAACTGTTTCCGTATCAAAAGGAAGGGGTTGAGTTTGCCCTTTTTAGGGAGAATGCCATTATCGCAGATGAGATGGGGCTGGGGAAAACCATTCAGGCAATTTCTACAGCCATTTTAAAAAAGCAACTTTTTGATTTTAAGCGAACACTCATTATTTGTCCGGCATCTATCAAGCATCAGTGGAAATCAGAAATAGAAAAGTTTTGTGATGAAAAGGCCATTGTGGTGGAAGGTTTGCCTGACGAGAGGAAGAAGCTGTATTTTGAAACGGAACCCTTCTTTTTTATTGTTAATTATGAGACCGTTCTTCGGGATTTGACAGCCATCAATGCAGCGGATTTTGACTTTGTGATATTAGATGAAGCACAAAAAATAAAAAATTTTGAGACCAAAACGGCCAATGCTATCAGGAGGATCCGGCGAAAGCATGCCTTGGTAATTACGGGTACGCCTATTGAGAATAAATTAATTGATCTTTTTTCCATTGTCCAGTTTTTGGATCCCTACTTCTTGACTCCGCTTTGGGAGTTTTCGTACCAACACTGTATTTTCGATGAGCACTCGAAGAATAGAATACTGGGATATTATAACT
>JALVCY010000604.1 GCA_027009605.1 Saprospiraceae bacterium | reverse complement strand
TCTTCAGTGTAGGTGTTTTTGCTCTAATCTTTCGATTTGGAGACCCGGCAACTAAGAACGCCCCTAGGCACGGTTGGTCGCTATAATTTCGGGCATCAATGCCGGTTAATTATCAGTTCTACTTTGATATTCTACTCAGCAGAAATCTATGAATGAGTAAATTTTATAACATGATAACTTATTGGCAATCAATATCTTAGTGAATTCTTAGTGTCAACTTCGTGTGCTTAGTGGTTAGGCATTACGTTTTTCCTTACCACTAATGAGTTCACTCCTAAAAGTATTCTGATGTAAAACCACCAAATTTTATTCTGTTTGGGAATTTTGTTCAATCGTTCAACTGTTCAACTGTTCAATTGAAGGTGCTGGAAATCAACTAGTTATGAGCAATCAGTTGAACGATTGAACGCTTGAACAATTGAACAGAAGGCATTCCATCAAAATAATATTTGGCAACTGTTCCAACCATTTCAAAAACCCGACTTTTCGGAGCAGACTCAACGCTTGAACAATTGAACAGAATACATGCTTCCAGAATAAAATTTGGCAACTTTTCCAGCTTTTTCAAAAAACCTACTTATCGGAGTACACTCACTGTTCACAGAAAGACAATTGACTGCCAAAGGCAATAGCATCATGTAAAATAATCTCCCAAAAATGCAAGATTCACAATAAAACCACTTAATTTCGTGTTGATTTTTAGCCTTTAGGTGCATCCCCTACTCCTCACCCCCAAAAAGTATGTACCTTTGGCTCGAGATGACTTGATTTCACTTATTCACCATTCAATTTTTTCTTGATGAAACTCCGTTCGATTCTACTTTTTGTTGGCTTTTTTATTTTTTGCGCAAGCGCATCCCAAGCCCAAAGTCGCAAATTAACTCTGGAAGATGCCATTCTTTATTACCAAAAAGGGCTTTACCCCAAACGCCCCAAGGGCTTTCAATGGCTGAAAGGAGCTTTGATGTATTCCACCACGGATGATGAGCGTACCACTTTGATTTTTCACCCACTAGAGCCCGGCTACAAGGAATACGAAATCAAAGCATCCGAAATCAAACCGGGAATGGAAAAACTCCCTTCGATTCACTGGATTAGCGCTTCAACCTTCTATTTTACGCTACAAGATGAGTTGTTTGTCTATGATACCGAAAATCGGAAATTAGAAAAGATTTTGGACTACCCTTCGGATGTTGCTCAAAATTTGGACTATACTGCCAAAGGCAAAAAACTAGCCTATACCATCAAAAATAACTTGTATATAGCGGACAAAAACAATCCCAAAATTCCCGTGGCCGAAGTCAAAGACACCAATATTGTCAGTGGGCAGGCCATCGCTAGATTTGAATTTGGTATCTCCAAAGGTACTTTTTGGTCACCCAAAGGGGACTTGCTCGCTTTTTACCGCAAGGACGAAACCCATGTCACCAACTATCCATTGGTAGATATCACCACCTATCCGGCCAGCTTAAAGAATATCAAGTATCCGATGAATGGTCAAGGAAGTGAATTGCCCTCCACTTGGGTCTATAATACCCAAACCGGGAAGTACCTTCGATTGGAAACCAAAAGAGATGACCACTATTTGACCAATTTGAAATGGGCTGATGATGAAATGTTTATCTATCTAGCCGAAGTCAATCGCGACCAAAATCACCTTTGGCTCAACAAATACGACTCCTATTCCGGCGCACTGGTACGCACACTCACCGAAGAGCAAAATGAAAAATGGGTCGAACCGGAGCATCCTGTCTTTTCTACTCCCTTGCTTCCGGGCAGGCTTTTTTGGATGAGTGAACGGGATGGTTATATGAATATTTATATGTTTTCCGGAAATCTAAAAACACCCCGAAAACTCACCAAAAATAAATGGGTCATAAAAGACATCGTCGGCTATAGCCAAAGAATGGGCGAAATTATTTTTACGGCAACGGGAGAAAACCCCCTCAATACCCACGCTTTTTCGCTCGACATCAAATCCGGTGTCCAAAGACAAATCACTCAAGGCGATGGCACTCACAACGTCCGGCTCGGCGGTTCAAACAATGAATACCTTCTGGATGAATATTCCAGCCCGACGGTACCTAGAGAAATTGGTTACTATAACTTATTGACCAAAAAATATAAAAAAGTCTTTTCTGCGCCCGACCCGCTCAAAGATGTACGTATCGGCACCACTGAAGTATTTACCATCAAGTCCTATGACGGAAAGGACTTGTATGCTCGCATGATTAAGCCTAGTCGTTTTAAGGCGAAGAAAAAATATCCGGTTTTGGTTTATGTCTATGGCGGCCCGCATGTCCAATTGATTAGCAACCGGTGGAATTATGGAGCGCCATTATGGATGCAATGGATGGCCGAACAAGGCTATATCATCTTTACCGTGGATGGCCATGGCTCCGACAATCGCGGATTTGACTTTGAAAGTGAAGTCTTTAGACGGCTGGGCACTCATGAGATGGAAGACCAACTCATCGGCGTGGACTATCTAAAACGCCTAAAATATGTGGACGCCAATCGAATAGCGGTGCATGGCTGGAGTTTTGGTGGATTTATGACCACTTCTTTGATGTTGCGTCATCCGGGCGTCTTTACAACCGGCGTGGCGGGCGGCCCCGTCATAGATTGGAAATGGTACGAAATCATGTATGGCGAACGGTACATGGATACCGAAGAGACCAATCCCGAAGGATTCAAGGAAGCCAGCTTATTGAATTATGTCAAAAATCTTAAAGGACACTTACTCACCATTCACGGTACGGTCGATGATGTAGTGGTGCCCCAACACAACTATGCTTTTATCAAAAAATGTGTGGATGAAGGTGTCCAAACCGACTTCTTCCCCTACCCGATGCATCCGCATAATGTACGCGGAAAAGACCGGATTCATTTGATGCGAAAGGTCTTGAATTACATCATGGAACATAACCAATAAGAACGAACAAAACCGGCCAAGCTGCGTAGAATCCATCGTCAATTGACATTGAATTTCTAAGCTTGGCCGATATGATTTTTTTCAAGAATTTTTTGATTTTTCTTTTTGTCGTTTCCTTTGCGGTCTCCGGCTTGGCGCAAGTGCCGGTCACGCCGTATTTGTCCTTCAACGGGCGTTATGATTTTTTGATGTTTGGCGCAAGCAACAATTTATTGGGCAACTCGACCAGCAATGATTTTAATTGCGACAGCTCCAATGTATCGACTTCTTCCGCCTTATTTACCTTGCCTGCGACGGCTACAAAAATCGAAAAAGCAATATTGTATTGGTCCGGCTCCGGAAGCGGAGATACCCATATCCAATTCTCCGGACCCAATGGACTCACCGACCGGTCTATCGATGCCGAAAAAAATTATGTAGATTATGTCTCGGTCTTGTCCGGCACACAGCCCTATTTTTGCGCATCAAAGGACATCACAGACTTACTTCAACAATATGGCGAAGGAGACTACACCGTGTCCGAATTAGATGCCGATTCGGGCCCTAAATACTGTAACTCAACGGTTTATAGCGGCTGGGTCATCATTGTTATTTATGAAGATAATTCACTTCCGTTAAATACCGTCAAACTCTACGACGGCTTTCAAGGTGTCAGTACCTCCACCATACATTTTAATCTCAACAACCTGGAAATCACGAATCCCAACGGGGGAAAATTGGGCTATGTGGTCTGGGAAGGCGATAATCTACCGCACCTAGGCGCCGAAGGCATACAAGTCAATGGACACGAACTCTCCAACGATATCAATCCCGTAGGAGCCATTTTCAATAGTACCAATACGTACACCCACAGTACCACCAACTACAATATGGATGTGGATGAATACGACATCTCAACATTCATCCATACCGGAGATCAACAAATCAATATTGCACTCACTTCCGGAAATGACATCATCTTCTTAAATACCTTTGCCATCACCATTAACAATGAATTGCCCAATGCTTCCGCTAAAATAAAGAGCTTAGCCAGGACTTGCGATTCACGAGCGATTACCTTGGACTATACGGTTTATAATACCGATGCCAATGATAGCTTGCCTAGAAATACCGACATCTCATTTTATGCGCTGGCGCCGGGAAATTTACTTTTGGGTACACAAAAAACAACTTCTCCAATTCCTATCGGAGATAGCCTTCTTCAACAAATAACGTTGACCATTCCGAATGATTTGGGCGATCAGTTTGTCCTCTATACGGTGGCAGATGATGCTCAAGCCGTCCCGGAACTAAATGAAGATAACAATATTTCGACAGATACCATCCGGATGGCCGTTACGTATCAACAAATAGACAATCAAGAAATTTGCGAAGGAGACACTTTGCACTGGAATGACCATGCCTTTGTAGAACCGGTTTCCCAAGACTATCATTTTTCTACGATATTTGGCTGTGATAGCTTAGTGCATCTTAATTTGGCGGTCAAAAAACTGGTTGAATTGGATATAGACACGTTGATTTGCAAAGGGGAGACGATTCAGCTGGAAGATGGTTCCGATGTTCAAGCAGAAGGCGTCTATCCGGTCGTCTTATCCAATCAATTTGGCTGTGACTCTACGATAAACTACCATATCACTTATAAAAACGGAGATTTTTTTACATCCATCAGCGGGAAAAAGCTTTTGAAGTTGGGGTATTCGACTCCGCTTTCGCTAAATCTGAATTTTGACCCGGATAGTATTTTTTGGACACCTTCGACACAAATTAGCTGCGATACTTGCCCTGCCGTTATGGTCACCCCCACCGATGAAACGACTTATACGGCGCAAGTATATGACCCTACCGGCTGTATGATGACCACTTCTCATCGCATTCAGGTGCTCAAAAAGCAAGAGATTTTTGTTCCTAATATCTTTTCTCCCAATGGAGATGGATTTAATGATGAACTAAGGATATTCACGGATAAGGATGTCGCTGCGGTTTTGGAATTGCAGATTTATGATCGTTGGGGAGTGCAAGTCTATGATGACCGGCATCAAGGGGATGGTCAGAGTTTTAGGTGGGATGGGACTTATCGGGGACGGGCGCTACCACCGGATGTATATCTGTATCGAGTCGTAGCCCAATTCACAGATGGAGCGACCAAGGCCTTTGTTGGAGATGTGGCCATTATCCGTTGAGTGCTTGCGCAAAAGCATCCGTCATACTGTCGATAAGTTTCAATTGGTTTTTGCTACGCACCAGGTTATGATTTGCGTAAGCCGTCTTATAATAAATGTCCCCATTTAGAAAATCCGTCAAAAAACGAATAGCCATAATAAAGGTCATTGTTTTAGCTGCCAACGGCAAATATTTTCGCTCTATCGGTGTCAGTGCCTGATTCATCTCTCCCAAGAAACCGGCTTGATAGGCTTCATAAAAATCATAGTTAAACCGGACTTTCGTCAAATCCTGCTCATCTTCTGCCGCTGTATTGCAAATAGTTCGAATGGCATCTCCAAAATCATAATGCACAATTCCCGGCATCACCGTGTCGGTGTCAATGACGCACAATCCCTTATTATCCAAATCAAAAAGCGCATTAGATATTTTGGTATCATTGTGAGTCACTCTGGTTCGGATGGCACCGGACTCTTTTAATTTTTGGATGATGTGCATCTCCTCTTTTAGCGCCCATATCTTATCTATTTCGAGCTTCGATTCTTCCAGTCGTTTGGGCGCAGCGTCCTGCAAACTCTCTTCAAACTGCTCAAACCGAAAGGCCATATCATGAAACCTAGGAATCACATCAATCAACCGGCCACTATCAAAATCTTGTGTTTGATTCAAAAAATCCCCAAAGAGCTTTCCACCTTCAAAGGCGATTTTGGGATTCGTTACCACATCAAACGTCCGGCTATTCTCAATATACACCATCATGTTCCAATAGTGTTCTCCTTCCTTATAATAATAGATATTCTGACCTTTTAAAGGTACAAACTGTAGGATGCTTCGTTGTAAATCCCTTCGTGTCTTACCCTTTGATTTTTTACGTAAGTGCTTACTAATCAGCACTTTATTATTGACCAAGCCGGGCACATCCTTAAAGACACGGTGATTGATTCGTTGTAAAACATAGTCAGGCTTTTCGGCCGTTTTAATCAAATAAGTGTCATTGATATGACCGGATACCAACTCCGAAAAAGAAAGCATCGGACTTTGACTGTCAAAATGCTCGAAAATATGTTTGATGTGTTGTGTCATGCCCATAGGTCGTCCGGATATATTTTATTTAACTTTAATTGCTTAATTTTCTCCCGGACAAGGACGCTGTCCGCTTGATAGGTCACGCCAAACCATCGGGCATTAGAGTGCAGGACTTTAACCAAAGCATTTTGCTTTTGGATGAGTTTATCAACCACGCTTGGAATAAAAAATTCTGCTTGGAGCTGCCCCGCATTTTCCGCAAGGAATTGTTCAAAAAACGGCTCTGCAAATTCAAAATACTTAGGCGTAAATCCCCAAAAATTCATGGAAACAATAGCCTCCCCAGTCAAGCCTTTTATAGGCCGGTGGATCGATTCGGCGACAAACTGTTTGCCAATTTTCTTAATATTGGTCAATTCTTTTATTTCCTGCAAATATCCGTCCCGACTCACCTGACAAATGCCCCGCGACACCGAGCCATGCACAGACAAAGTATTTTCCAACCGATAAGCCATCATCCCAAAGATAGCAGCATCCACCGGAATTTGGCTCAAGTAGGCCGCCATCTCCACAAACGCCTCCCGCCCATAAAAATCATCCGCATTAATGACCGCAAAGTTCTCCTGAACAACCTCTTTAGCCATCAACAAGGCATGTGCGGTGCCCCAAGGTTTTTGGCGGTTTGGATTTCGGTAAGAAGTAGGGACATTTTCAATCTCCTGAAAGACAAATTCTAATGGAATCCGATTTTTAAGCTTTTGGGTATAAAGCGCCCGAAAACGTTGTTCAAAAGACTGACGAATCACAAAAACAATCTTCCCAAAACCGGCTCGGATCGCATCAAAAATAGAAAAATCCATAATCGTCTCTCCCTGCGAACTGATACTATCTAATTGCTTCAAGCCTCCATAGCGACTCCCTAGGCCGGCTGCCAAGATGACTAAGGTGGGTGGGTTTGGATTCACCATTTGGTTTTAAATTCTACAAAAAATAGAAGAGCTCAAATGTACACAAAAAAAAGCGCCTGACCAAAAATCTTTGGCATTTGTGGCAATCATACCCTATCTAGTCTTCGGGCTCGTCAATCTCTTATCAGCAAGTGCCTTGGTTTTCTCCAATTCTTCCTTTATCCAAGTGCTCCATTTGGACTGCTTACTCCGGTCGGGATAAATCTCCGCATCATACTCATCTTGTTTTACTTGCATCTCTCTGGTTATGTCTTCCATCACCTGCTGATGAATAGCCATCGCTTTCCTAAAATTATCAGCTTCTTGTTGCATACGCATAATAAATTTTCGAGCATATAATTCTGAAATATCAAAATGGACTTGTTCATGTACCAAAGTAACAGAATCTTGCTTTGACCTTTTAAAATAGGATGCTTTACAGTCAAAATAAGTAAAAACTTCAATTTTGTATC
>JALVCY010000603.1 GCA_027009605.1 Saprospiraceae bacterium | reverse complement strand
GGCTGCACTTCCGCTAAAAAAGCCTCTACCGCTTGGGGCGTATCTTGGGGCAAATAACAGACGTAATCCACCAAAGGATAATCCTTCCGCAAAGTATATCCCGAAGGGGAAAAAAAAGTCAATAACAGCTTTTTAGTTGGATATAGCGCACGCACCTTCTCTATCAATGGGCGTCCCTGCTCAAATTCACCCAACGATGAACAATGAAACCAGAGCACCCGCTGCCCCGCCATCTCCCGGCGCACATAAGGCATGATATCCCGCCGGCCTTGCACCCAAAGGCGCGCTTTTGGCGAAAATAATGCCGCCAGCCGTAAAACCCAAAAATACGCCGAAATCAAAATTCGATACAGAACCATAGCGCAAAAGTAGATTATTTTTGGCGGAAGTCGTACTTTTGCGCTTCTCTTTGACAAAACCTAAACAAAAATGGCTCTACAATGCGGTATCGTTGGACTTCCCAATGTGGGAAAATCAACTCTTTTTAATGCGCTCACTTCGGCGAAAGCTTTGGCGGCTAACTATCCTTTTGCGACCAAAGAACCGAATCTCGGAGTCATCACAGTGCCGGACGATCGTCTTCAAAAATTAGCAGACTTGGTTCATCCGCAAAGGATTATTCCGACCACCATCGAAATACTGGATATCGCCGGCCTCATCAAAGGTGCTGCGCAGGGGGAAGGACTAGGCAACCAATTTTTAGGTAATATCCGAAGTGTAGATGCCATCATCCACGTAATTCGATGTTTTGTTGATGACAATGTCATTCATGTGGATGGCTCCGTAGATCCCGTCCGGGACAAAGAAATCATTGACTACGAACTCCTGCTCAAAGACTTGGAATCTGTCGAAAAAAGACTCCAAAAAGCAAAAAAGGATTCTAAAGGCGGGGACAAAGCCGCCCTGCGCATGGTCGATATCGTCACCGCTCTAAAAAATCATCTCGAAGCCGGTAATCCCGCCCGTTCTTTTGAATCTGACGGCAAAGAAGACACGACCCAACTGCTCAAAGAGTTGAGTTTATTGACCGCCAAACCCGTACTCTACGTCTGCAATGTGGACGAAGACTCAGTCCACGAAGGCAATGAGATGGTCAAAGCTTTGGAAAAAGCCATCGAAGGAGAAGATGCCGAGCTCATTGTCATTTCCGCTGCCATTGAAGCGGACATCGCACAAATGGAAACCATCGAAGAGCGCATAGAATTTCTCGAAATGATGGGCTTGAAAGAACCCGGAGTCAACCGGGTCATCAAAGCCAGCTACCATCTCCTACACCTGATTACCTATTTTACCGTAGGTGTCAAGGAAGTCCGGGCTTGGACGGTAACCAAAGATGCGCCGGCTCCTAAGGCGGCGGCCGTCATCCACACGGATTTTGAAAAAGGCTTTATCAGAGCCGAAGTCATGAAATATGACGACTTTATCGAACTCGGCTCCGAAGCCGCTTGCCGGAGTGCCGGAAAACTAAGCGTCGAAGGTAAAGAATATAAGGTTCAAGATGGCGACATCTTGCACTTCTTGTTTAATGTTTAGGGCTGACTCTGAATTATTTTGTTTTTGAAATAGTTGGGAAGTTGCCAAATGTTATTTTGATTGCTTGCTTTTTGGGCAATTGTTGAGCCCGATCCGAAGAGTCCACTTAGCTAGGAATTAAAGCGATGAACAAAAACAAATCACTACTCTCGACTTTTAGGAGTAAACTCAGCATTCAAGCGCTCAACTAATTACTCACAACTAGTTGATTATCAGTGCTTTAAGTTAAACGATTGAACAAAATCTCTAAACAGAAAAAAAATAGAGCATCCAATTATCAGCTAAATTTCAGAGCAAACTCAAAAAAAATAAATG
>JALVCY010000602.1 GCA_027009605.1 Saprospiraceae bacterium | reverse complement strand
TCGCACGTTCAATTTGCCCTTCGGGCGTTCAATTGCCTTCGGCGTTCAAGGGGAAAAGCTCTTGGCTGCCTTCCTTTCACCTTTAACCCTTCACCTTTGACCTTTAGTTCAATTTGTGCTTCGCACGTTCAATTTGCCCTTCGGGCGTTCAATTGCCTTCGGCGTTCAAGGGGAAAAGCTCTTGGCTGCCTTCCTTTCACCTTTAACCCTTCACCTTTGTCCTTTAACGGTGTTCAAGTAGCAAAATCTCTTTCCTGCCTTCCCGTTATACCGTTACACCGTTACACCGTTACACCGCTATACCGTTATACCGTTATACAAGCCACTACTCCCGGCTTTTCGGAGTAAACTCAACAAATTATAGTTGCACCATGCCTTATTCGTTTACAAATCCTTACTTTTGTTCTTAATAACAATAAAAACAACAGCTCTATGCGCCTTTCAAAGTCCCTTTTAGCGATTGCCTTCTTTTTTTCTTTGCTTCGCTTATCTGCCCAAACAAACATTGATATTCCTCTACTTCAACAATTTCAGACGAAGGAAGAAGTGGGTTTTATTGTACTTTTGAAGGAGCAAGCCGACTTATCTTTTATTCCGGAAGGTATCCCAAAAAATGTAAAAGGTCAGATGGCTTATGATGCTTTGCAGCAAAAGGCGGAGCAGACACAAGGCCGGATTCAATCTATTTTGCGGGCTCAAAAAGCGAAGTTCAGACCATTTTTAATCGTGAATGCTCTTTATGTGAAAGGCAATCTGGCGCTGGCGCAAAAATTAGCGAGTATCCCCGAAGTAAAAACCGTTATGTACGATGCCCCGGTTGTTGTAGAAGCCCCTGTTGAAGTGGACTACATCAATGAAAATGTCATCCAATCAAGAGATGAGAAGCCGGAATGGGGTTTGAGAATGATTAAAGCCGATTCGGTTTGGCTGGAAGGCATTCGGGGCCAAGGCGTTGTGGTTGCCGGACAAGATACCGGATATGACTGGGAGCATCCTGCCATCAAAGAAAAGTATCGGGGCAATGACACCACTCCAAACCACAATTATAACTGGCACGATGCCATTCATGCACGAAATGAGCATTTTTCGGATACTTTGACTAATCCTTGTGGCTTTAATGTGGATCACCCCTGTGCGGATCATCCGCATGGCACGCACACGATAGGTACGATGGTAGGCTATGCGCCTGACAATGTGATTGGTGTGGCTCCGGATGCCCAATGGATTGGATGCCGGAATATGGATAGGGGGTGGGGGACACCGGCTTCTTATATTGAGTGTTTTGAGTTTTTCTTAGCGCCGACCGACCTTAATGGGGAGCATCCGGATGTCTCGAAGTCCCCGCATGTCATCAATAATTCTTGGGCTTGCCCCGAGAGTGAAGGCTGTAATCCCGAGAATTTTGCAATCATGGAAATGGTCATCAATCATCTCAAAAAAGCGGGTATTGTCGTCGTTGTTTCTGCCGGCAACTCCGGTGGTCTGGGCTGTGGCTCCGTCTCATCGCCGGCTGCTATTTATGCCAATTCCTTTTCTGTGGGGGCGACCCGTTGGGTGGATACGCTTCATTTTAATGATTCGATTGCTACATTTAGTAGCCGGGGGCCGGTCTTAGTGGATGGTTCCGGCCGCATGAAACCGGATGTCGCCGCTCCCGGGCAGTCGGTGAAGTCGTGCGTCCCCAACAATGGCTATAGTTATTATAGTGGAACGAGTATGGCCGGGCCACATGTCGCCGGAGCCGTAGCGCTGATTATTGCCGCCAATCCCAAATTGGCCGGTATGGTCAATACCATTGAACACATTCTTATGACCACGGCAGACCCCAAAATAGCCGTAGATACCTGTGGCGGGGTGCCCGGTACACAAGTCCCTAACAATACTTATGGGTATGGACGAATCAACGTATATAAGGCTGTACAGCTCGCTAAAACCATCACAACCGACCGGATAAAAAACAATATTGGACGCTTGGGGGTCAAGCCCAATCCGGCTACCGATTGGATAGATGTCTTGCTGACCGGAGAGCCGTCCGGAAAACTTTATTTTTACAATAGCCTAGGCGCATTGATAAAAACCGGTAGTTTGGCAAGCGATTTGACTAGAATAGACGTTAGTCATTTTCCGAAAGGTGTATATTTTGTTTTATTTTATTCTAATGACCATCAAGAAGTGGTGAAACTAATCATTCAATAAAAGGTATCACTTACGTGAAAAAAAAGATTATTGGATTTCTTGTTATTTTGCTTTACGCACATCCGGTATGGAGTCAAAAAACGGACTATATCATTGTCAAAGACATTGTCATAGAAGGCAATAAGAAGACCAAGGATTATATTATTCTCCGGGAATTAGATTTTGCGAAAGCGGACACCTTAAAGATAGCGACACTTCAAGAGCGATTTGCCAAAAACAAAAAATGGTTTATCAATACGGATTTGTTTAGTGAGATTCAATTTAATATTTCGGAGTGGGATTTTGAGACGAGTCTGGCCACCATCAAAATAAAAGTCAAAGAAGCTTGGTATATCTATCCGTTGCCACTTATCGAATTGGCTGATCGCAATTTTAATGTTTGGTGGGATGATCATCACCATACTTTTGACCGGATTAATTTGGGCTTAGCTTACTACCAAACCAATTTTAGTGGGCGGCAAGATAAGTTTTCAGTGATAGGCCAAACCGGCTTTACCCAAAAGGCCGAAATCGAGTACGGTATCCCCTATTTCAATCGAAAAAAGACGATTGGGGTCAATGCTAAAGTTTCTTTTATACGTAAGCGCTCTATAGGCTATCGAATCGAAAAATACAAAGAATTATTTCGTTTTAGTGATGATGAATTTTCTATTCGTCGATTTCGGGTCAATTTGGATTGGACATATCGGCCTAATTTACGTTTGACCCATACTCTTTTGACGGGCTATCACAAAAACCAAGTAGCTGATTTTGTGGTGGATTCTCTTAACTACCATTTTTTTGGCAAAGGTCAAACTCAAGAACTATATCCCAGTATCAATTATCGGCTTCGGTATGATTTGCGAGACATTAACTTGTATGCCATGTCGGGTAGCCTTTTGGAATTTAATGTGGGATATGAAGGCGCCTTTCAAGGCTTGGGCCCCGACAAGTGGTCAACCAGCCTGTACTATGGGCAGTATATAAAATTTAGTAGAAGGTGGAGTACAGAGCTGATTGGCAAAGTCAACAAGACGCTTCATTACGGCAATCCGAGTTTTTATCACAATAGTAGTCTGGGTGGGGGGGATTATATTCGCGGATATGAGTATTACGTCCTGAATGGTCAGGATTTAGCTTACGCCAAATCAAGCCTGCGCTATATGTTTCTCAACAAATCCATCCCCATTAGCAGATTTTATGGAAGCAAGGATCTTCCTATTCGGCTATTTTTGGCGATTAACAATGACGTTGGGGTGATTTGGGAGCGATTTTTTCCGGAGCAAAACCCCCTTTCGGGGAAATGGCTCTGGGGTAAAGGTTTGGGTTTGGACTTAGTCTTTTATGAGAGTCGAGCCATACAAATTGAATATAGTATGAATCACTTTGGAGAAAAAGGTCTATTTTTGCATCTTAAGTTATTCAACTAATGGAAGTACTCTTTTTTGCACGTAAGGTTAGTGAATCCAATTATGGCGCTATCGGAGAAATATTCGATAAATTTGGTCAATCGGATATCAATATTTCTATTTATGCTCCTTTATTAAGTCAACTTCATGGCCACGTCCCCCTACCCAACGCCAAAATCCTAGAATCCGGCGAACCGCTTGACGGTTTTGACTACCTGATTGTTTTGGGTGGAGATGGCTCTATCTTGGATGCGACCGTTTTGGTCAAAGACTCGGGGATTCCTATTATAGGAATTAACTTGGGTCGGCTGGGCTTTTTGGCGAGTATCGAAAAATCCATGGTGGATGAGGTGATTATGGCCATGCTTCACGGTACGCTGAGTTTTGAAGAGCGCACGATGTTGTCTATCACTTCTAATTTTCCGATTTTTGCGAATGCCAATTTTGCTCTAAATGACTTTACCATATTAAAGCGGGACACCTCGTCCATGATTAACATCCATACTTTTATCAATGGGGATTATTTGACGACTTATTGGGCAGATGGTTTGATTTTGGCTACGCCGACGGGTTCTACTGCTTATTCTTTGAGTTGTGGCGGCCCTATTATGTTTCCTTCGACAGATAGTTTTGTGATTACTCCGGTTGCTCCGCATAATTTGAATGTCCGGCCCTTGATTATACCGGATTCGGCGGTGGTCTCTTTTCAGGTAGAAGGCCGTTCTGATAATTTTTTATGCACCTTAGACACCCGGATGGAAATGATTACGTCGGCCCACGAGATAGCCATCAAAAAGAATGATTTCTCTGTCAAATTAGCCCGGCTCAATAGTTCTTCTTTTCTTCGGGGCTTGCGCGAAAAACTGGCTTGGGGTAAAGATCAGCGTAATTTTTAATACTTGGGGGCAGGGCTAAAATGTGTCTTCTACCTTTGTTTTTTGCATTGCTTAACCCAAGTAGAACCAGTAGTCCCCAACTCCGTGGGTTGGTAGCGCCAAATTCTTATGGCAAAGCATTCATTGCACTTAATGCTCGTTGCGCTTCCGCTACTCGGAGTATCCAGATAAATTTGACTCTGCCTTCAATATTGCATTATTGGGGACTATAGATGTAACTTGGGTAAAGATTCGGCACGGTACAGAGCTTTCCAAAAGTTTAAAACTTTTGGAAAGTTATCAAGAAAAGAAACCAAATAAAATTTTGTTCATCGTTTTAATTTCTGGCAACGTGGACTTTTCGGAGCGGACTCACCGTTACCCCGCTGTTCTGTAAGTTAATTCAACTTATCCACCTGATTCAAGTTCCCTTTTCGCGAAAGCGTAACGAAGCAACCAATGAAGAAAAAGCGATCTGCTGCCGGCAATATTTCGTGACTGGCGTATTGCCCATTTATATCCGGTATCTCTGCGTACTCATATCCAAAGCTATTTTTGAAGCCAAAAATATTAGAGACAGAGGCAAAGACTACCCAATTGGGCTTGGGCAAATAACTCCAACTCAGACTCACCGAACGATATGCCTTTGTTTTTTCGGCATTAAATGCTGTTTGGTTGGGATTGTTATAAGGCCTGGGACTGGAGTAAGTGGCAGTCGTACTGATGTATGAATTCCATTGACTTAGCCAATATTTGTACACAATAGATGCTTGGTGCTTGGCCGCATAGTTGGGGGTTGCCGACTCCGGAAAGTCATGATACTTCCTTTCGGTCAATAGGTAAGAGTACGAAATCCAAAATTTTGAGTTTTTGATACTCTTGGTGTCTTTGAAGAAAACATCTAGCCCGGAAGCATAGCCGTCGCCGTCTTGCCGGTAGGTGTAGGGGTTGGATTGGTCTGTGTAGCGCAATAGGTTTTTGTAGTTTTTGTAATAAACTTCCGTTCGGAGCAAACGCCCATTTTTATTGATTTGATAGTTCATGATGTAGTGATCGGCTCTCCTAAACTTCAAATCCCTAGTTTCTTGTGTGAATTGGGATGGTGGATTTTGATAAAATTGGCCATAAGCAAGAGAGATTTGGCCTTTTTTTCCGAGTTTGACAGCAGAGGACAATCTTGGGGAAAATTGAGTTTGGTTTAAGTAGTCATCATGTTCTATGCGGCCACCTGCCTTGATGACAAAGTTTTTGGATGCAAAGATACTGGCTTCCGCAAAAGCAGATGAATTATTGATGTCATAATCTCTACGATTGAATTGCTGCGTATTGGCGATGTATTCTCCACCTAATTTGATGCTCACTTTGGGGGATGGCAAGTAAGTGATATTCGATTTGATATGTAGTTCTTTTAGTTCGTTATCAAGATTAAGCTTTCCGTATTCAATATCATTTTGGTCATCGGTATAAGACACGCCGGTACGCAATACGAGCTTTTGGCGAATTGGGGTCATCCAAGATGCATTGACAAAATAATTGGTATTATGGGTATGATAAGAGAGTTGATGGTCTGTGGCATAAAAGTCAAAAATTTTGAGTCCGGAACGGCTATCATTGACGGTGGCATACAAACGCAAGATGCCGGCCTTTCCTGTTTTTTGGCGCAAGCTGATGGCACCTGAAATGGCATTCCAAGCGTCTTCTACTTCAAAACGCTGCTTGGCGACACCAAAGTAAGGAGTCAAATTTGTGTAATCTAAACTTGCGGTAAACGTCGTCTTATCCCAGACTTTTGTACCGGCTAGCCCGGCGCCAATGCTCATCAAGGAGATATCCAGCCGCTCTTTCCGGTCAAAACCTTTGGTATTGAGCAATAGGACAGAAGATAAGGCTTGCCCATATTCTGCGGAATAGCCTCCTGTATTAAAAATCGTTCCTTTAAACAAAAAAGGATTGAATCGACCCCGTACCGCAATATTGGGCGCCCCGGACGTATAGGCTACCGGTACGTGCATTCCATCAATATAAGTTTGGGTCTCTTCGGAGCTTCCGCCACGAACAAACAATCGGCCGGATTCTCCGACGGTGGTCGTGCCGGGTAGGGTACGGATGGCGCCACCGATATCGCCCATGGCGCCGGCGGTAGTCACAATATCTAAGGGCTTGAGTACTGCCGCTTTTTTCTTGTCGCTAGCTTCAAAAGAGCCGGCAGTTACGGTTACTGCTTTGAGTTCGTTGAATTTTTCTTTTAGGACGATGCTTACTTTGATGGATTTTCCGGACAGCCGAATCTCTTGCGAGAAAGGTTCAAAACCCAAAAAATTAGCTTGCAAAACTTGAGTGCCGGTTAAATCGACTTCAAACGAAAAATTTCCATTTTCATCGGCACTTGTACCGGCAAAGGAATTCTTGATAGAGATATTGGCAAAAGCTAAAGGGCTACCGGTTTCATCATTGATTGTACCGGAAATGGTAGTTTGAGCTTGAACCATAGATAGCATCCCCAAAAACGTAATGGTGCTAAATAGTATGAAGCGTGTCGTCTTTTTCATTTGGTTTTATTCTTTTGTATGAAAATAATTCATTGTACAGGTCAAAAATAGGGTGTGGGAGCTCCCGTAATCAAGAAAAATAGGCTGAATTGTGAAATAGGAGGGATGGGCTGTGGGGGAGGTTTGGTTTTGTTGAGAGAGTTGATTCGCTTCGCTAGTTGAAGAAGTTGATAAAGTTGAGAACGTTCGCCTTCGGCTCTCTAGGTTGAGACTGTCCCGATTACTATCGTGGATACGGACTTCGGGTTGAGAGCTTCGCAGGTTGAGACGGTTTGGATTTTTGCCGGGATTTTTACTACATTATTCGATATTCGGGATTCTGCATTCGATATTCTGCTTGGTTTTTAGTTGAGAGAGTTGAAGAAGTTGATTCGCTTCGTTAGTTGAAGAAGTTGATTCGCTCGCAAGCTTCGCTAGTTGATGAAGTTGAGAACGTTCGCCTTCGGCTCTCTAGGTTGAGACTGTCCCGATTACTATCGTGGATACGGACTTCGGGTTGAGAGCTTCGCAGGTTGAGACGGTTTGGATTTTTGC
>JALVCY010000601.1 GCA_027009605.1 Saprospiraceae bacterium | reverse complement strand
ATCCCCAGACTTTACATCCAACAGAGCCATTTTTGTTAGAGCAGCGGACTGGAACTGGGTTTGGGCATATAGAGTTGGTAGTGAAAATTCGTGAATTTTCTCTACCAACATATCATCACACCGTCATTCCTTCACCAACTTCCCCACCCCAAGCAATGCGCCCGTTGTGTCCAATATCTGATACCCATATATTCCTTTCGGTAAAAATGAGATGTTTATTGGCTCGTAATCTTTTATTTTTTGCACAAGCACTATTCGACCGGAAATGTCAATTAGTTGGAGATAGGAATTGGAATAGGTATTTGGCAAATCAAATTGAATGCTGTTTTTAGCAGGATTTGGGTAAACAAAAAACAAATTTTGGATGGGAATTATAGTCTCTCCTGTGACGACTCCACCCTCGTTTACCTTTAATATATAGGCTTCTTGCCGGTCACTATTCGTGTACTGGACTCGATAACCAAACATCGCACAACCTCCATCGGAGGTGGTCAACAGGCCTACCATAAAATAAAACATCTGATTATCGCCATATTCTTTTTGCCAGAGTTCATCCAACTCATCATCATATTTCCCTAATACAAATTTTGAAGGACGATCAATCGGAAAAAATTTAGCCGAATTTATTCCACCTACAAAAATGTCTTTTGTATTCTGTGCAAGGCTCTTCTTTGATGCAGCATAAGGCCTCAACTTCATATTATTTACCAAAGAAATGGTATCTGCCAACAATTGGCTTTTGAGTACCGACCAATCACTCATCCCCGTTTCACACACCAAAAATGCCGTAGAATCAGGCTCTAATAAACCATAGTGAATCTTTGATGTAAATACATACGTCGTATCCTTAAAACCATCCGCAAGACTGCCATTTAAGTATCCCATCGGCTTATCTATAACCCGGGTAATATTAAAAGCCGAGTCAGTTAAATACATCTTATCATCCCCAAGCATCAAATACCCAAGCGAATCTTTTCTAGGAAAGATATCAAAAAGATAATCAGCATAGCCGACGTACTTAACAATGTGGAGTGTTTTATTCAAAAGGTTAATTTTAGCTGCATAAGGCTGTGACCCACCCAGCCAACCGGTAAAAATCAGGGTCGTATCTGACTCCCTCCGTACATTCATTAATTCAATTTTCGGTAAATCATAATCATATACTTCTTCAGAAATAAAACCTAAATCATTCGAAAAATGACCAACCCATAGCTTACTACCATTTATCCCGTTAGCCAAACCCGTAAGCAAAAAACTTGTATCGCTTTCCACAAAAACACCTGTATTTATCAAGCTATAATTAGGATATTGATACAATTCAGATTGCAACAAGTCACCTTCTTCGCTTAATAAATAAAGGACAATATCTCTTTTCCCTGATGAGATTGTACTCTTTATTCCGGCAAGGACAAAGCGTTCATTTCCAAGCTCGACAACTCCGGAAACACTCAAATTATTTAGACTATCAGAAGAATAAAACTCAAAGCCAGTTTGAGCAGATAAAGCTCCCCAGCACACAACCCAAGTTAGGATAATTAGAATATTTTTCATTTTTTTCGTATTTTTAGTCCACGACATAGTTGAGTCCACTCCGAAAAGTCATAGAATAACCCCTACTCTTGAGTCCACAAAATGTTGTTATTGGCAAAATGGACTTTTCGGCGTAAGCTCAACTAAAAAAATCCTAACTATTTAGATACCCACTATTTTGGTCAAAAAATGCCCTTTTTGCGCCTGTTTTTGCTAAAATTTTCTCACGTAAGGACGCACGGCCGTGCGTCCCTACGTCAACATACACAAAAATGCCTATTTTTTGCCTTAAAATAGGCGCACCTAGACAGATACAAA
>JALVCY010000600.1 GCA_027009605.1 Saprospiraceae bacterium | reverse complement strand
TACCGATGCCGGAGTCACTTGGACGCAAGGAATTAATCTCCATTATGCACGTAATGTCAGCGGAATTCACTCACTGCCCAACGGCAAAGCTTGGATTGCAGGGGCTTATAGAAGTATCTTTCATTTTGACGGAACTACTTGGCAAGACCTTCTCTATGCCAATAAAAATAGCCTTGCCAATATTGTGTTTTACAATGACCAAGTTGGAGTCGCAGTCGGAGCTGACCGGACCATCTTAAAAACCTTAGATGGTGGGCTAAACTGGCTGGACATTTCCGATAAAAAGGAAGAATTTGCTTCGTTTTATGACGTTTATTTCTTTTCAGAAAATGAATTTATGCTCACCGGAAAAGACGGTCTGTTGAAGACCACAGACGGGGGACAAAACTGGACGACACAAGTATTTCCTTCCACTTCTGAGCTATTGGATTTTAGTGCTCCTCCGGGAAGTAACAAGATTTTTGTCAGCGGAACATCCGGGGCCGTATTCGTCTCCGATGACCATGGTCAAAACTGGACGGATATCAGTACTTCCGAAAATGATAGATATAACAACCTGGCTTTCCCATCCAATTCAGTAGGCTATGCGGCTTCAGCGTATGGCGGTATGATGAAAACCATTGATGGCGGGGCAAATTGGACTTCCACTTTTCTCTCTTCGACCCAGGGATTTGCGGGTCTTAGTTTTATCAATGAATCCGAAGGCTATGTCTTGGAAAGCGGCTATACCGACGTTCTTAAGCACACTACGGATGGCGGCTCGTCTTGGTCAACCATCCATCTACCCGTCAAATCTTACTGGCGAAATGTTTTATTTTTAGACAATCAAAACGGATGGGTCATCGGTGGCACATCAACAAATGGTGTCTGCTATCAAACAACCGATGGCGGTAATTCTTGGAATCTAATCTACCAAGCACCGTTCGGACTTGCCAAGATGGCTTTGATCAATGATGGCACCACCGACCATATTTGGGTGTGCGGCGCAGCTGGAATTATCGCAAAAAACAACACCATCGTTAGTACCGCACCAACTATCTCAATAGATCTAAATCTATACCCTAATCCATTGACAACCAATAGCTTATACATTCAAGGCCTAAACCCATCCGCGACATATATAGAGATAGGTATTTTCACCCTTGCGGGAAAAAGGCTGTTCACCAAAAGCCGGCATCCGGCACAAGAACCGCTTACTTTAAACGGGCTACAAACCGGTACTTACTTGGTAAGGATTATTAACCGGGATTCGGGTAAGGTCTATGTTGATAAGCTGGTTGTTTTGCAATGGTGATTAATCTGCTGCCGGGTTTTCAGGAAAGAAAGGCCGAGGTGAATTTTGGGGATTTGGCAGTTTTGGAGCAGAATACTTTTAGGAGTAAACTCAGCCATTATAAAAAAAAGCATCAGCACGATGAAGGTAACATTCAATATTGGTTCTTTAGATAATTTATCTGTGGGAAAGTAAGTGTAAGGTTTTGTTATTTACTTAAGTTTCGGTACATCGGTGTAGCGGTTTAACGGTATAACGGCTAGGCAGGAAAGAAATCTTGCAACTTGAACCTGCCGGCAGCAGGCGGGCGCCGAAGGCTCTTGAACGCCCGAAGGGCAAATTGAAAGCCAAAGGCATTGAACACCAAAGGATTACAAGAAAAATAGATGATTCAACGCTAGTAAAACAGAAAAGACTCTGAATAAAGGTAGGCTTTCTTTGCTTTGACAAACAAGAATCCAATAACCACGGGCATTTTTGACTACCGAAACTTGAGTTATTTATTTGTGTAAAATATTGTTTTTTTTCAATATTTTCTTTAACTTGTGCCCTGTTTAGGGGATGCAGGACTGCTACCCCATTGATTTTGAACACCTTATGTATGCTTGCGCAAAAATATACTCCTTCGCCGGAAAATGTTGAATTGCGGAAGTTTTGTATCAAAAAGGTGTGAAGATAAACAAGTTATCTTTCAAAAAAAACAAAAAGATGAAATGTTATTATTTAAAAAATGGAGAAACGATAGGACCTGTTTCTAAAGACGAATTATTAAAGGAAATAAATATTAATTCGTGGGTAAAAATAGATGATGGGGACTGGGTTGTGGCTCATAAAGCAAAAGAGCTGGAAGAAATAAGTAGTAAAGAGTCTATAAGAGATGATTTTGTTAAGGTGGAACTAAATATGAAAAAAATTGATGAGTTTCATTCTATTATTACTGAAAAACACATAACAAGCTTGGTAATAATTCTTGTGATAGTATTATTCGTTGCAAAGTGGTGGTTAGGATTGATAGCTATTGTATTGTTTCTGGCAGGATTTACATATTTTATGTCAATTTTAGGACAAGATGATTTAGAAAGAATCAAACGATATTTAAAGGGCGAACTAGATAGGTATAGATATGTTAAAAATATTACTCGAATATTATCAATCGTTTCTATTCTTTTTGTGTTTTATATGTTTAACCCTGATGGCCAAGAATTGAAAAAAAGCCTTAAAGAAGAAGGGCTTAGTTTACAGTTAATTGATAGAGACAATATGTATTTGGCATCTATATTTGCTGTCGACATTATAAATTTACATCCAACTCGTAGGATATATTTTGGAGTCTTAGGGCGAACTTTTAAAGTTTACGAAAAATCATATATTGGGAAAAAGTAATTTAATTTAATACGAAAAGATAACAATGTGTAGCACATCAGACTTGCTGTCGCTGCGTCCGCTGGCTACACTCACCGTTGCCATAAGAAAAAATGAGAACATTAAGATTAATAGGAACTTTTTATAAATCATATTTGATAGCAAGCAATATCATAACTATTAGTTGCATGCAATTGATTTATATGTACGGTATTAATATAATTACTGTTCTTATTTGGCTTAAACTTATTACACTGGGAATAATCGTTTATTACATAAATTCATACAAAAAGAACGAGTTTTATTATTACCAAAGTTTGGGACTTTCAAAACTGTTTTTATGGATTTCAACATTATTAATTGATTTATCATTATTTGTAATTTCATTAACCATAATGCTACATATCAAATGAAAAATACACTTGAAATTGATAGCGTTATTTTAGAATTTGGTAATAAAAGAATTCTGCAAGATGTGTACGTAAAAATTGAAACAGGTAAAATCACAGGATTACTTGGTCGAAATGGAAGTGGAAAATCTTGTTTAATGAATATCATTTATGGAAAACTAATTCCTGCTGAAAAACATGTTAGACTAAATAAAAAGTACAATCCAAAAAAACACTTCTCAAAAGAAACGCTAACTTATTTGCCACAATTTAGTTTTATTCCAAAATCTTTAACTATTGAGCGAATATTTAAAGATTATAGAATTGATTTTAACCGTTTCTTAATTCATTTCCCTGAATTTGAAAAATATTACAAAACAAAGATTAAATTATTATCAGGTGGAGAGCAAAGAATAATCGAAACATATGCAATTCTTGTTTCTGACACAAAGTTTTGCATGTTGGATGAACCATTTTCACAAGTAATGCCAAAACATATTGATACAATTAAGGAAATTATTATTAGCGAAAAAGAAAGAAAAGGAATTATAATTACCGACCATATGTTTGAACACATAATTAATATTTGCAATGAAATTTATGTAATTAATAATGGTACAACAATTTTAATACAGGACATAGACGAGATTGAAAAACTTGGATATACAAGAATTACGGCTACTAACAAAAAACATAGTGCATTTGGCAGATAGTGCTAAATATGAAGATGATAGCAATTAATAAACATTGTAGTAAATTGAAAATTTGGAGCATTTAAATGCCAAACGCACCATATTTAAACCGTTGCCCAAAGCAAAAAGAAGTACCAAAATGGTTAGATTTAGTATATTTTCCTTAGTGATGCTAATTTTTGCTTGTCGATCAGACATCACCCCGAATACTACTATAGATTTTAATCGAAAAGCAGGATACAATTAGAATGGAAGTTGGCATTCATGACACGATAGATTATTATCCGACATTTCCCACACTTTATGGAGTAGAAAAACATTTAAATTTAGGAAAACACGCTAAAAAATAAGAAGCCATCTCAATTGTCCGGAAAATTAGAGCAATTGGTTAGCAAAAATTGTAAAATCCATAAAGTTGCCCTTCTAAGGGAAATTTTCTAAGGGTTAAGAAAAAAAAGACTTTACAATTTTTGCGAAACAAACAGAATAACTTGTTGATTATCAAGCTTTTAATAAATGTTCAGCTTTGTGCAAACTATGGGGAATGTCGGTATTATGCAAATGATATTCTTTATTTGAAGATAAGGGAAAAGCTAATAAGTGGAAAAGAATATAATATGCACATGCGCTTAATAAATAATTCTTCCGATACTGTTTTTATTACTAAAATGATAGGGCAAAATTTGATTTGGCTCACTAAGATGGCCGTTTTGGGTCATTGCCTAATTTTATGCAGTTTAGTCCCCCAACAACAACCTTACCCGCTTAGGCAATCCCCGAACCACCAAGTCATAAGAGTGATCAATCAAGCTTTTGGCGAAAGCGGAATCCAGTTCTTCCAACTCGACGGTATTCCAGTGTTTTTTATTCATGTGGAAACCCGGGCGAATCAGGTCCCCATATTCTTCCCGCAATTCTAGGGCGTAATCGGGATTGCATTTCAGGTTGGCGGAGCAGGTTTCGTTTTGGATTCCGGTCAGACAGAACATCTTTTCCATCACCTTAAAAACTAAGGTATCTTCTCCGAAAGGGAAACCTTCCGTAACGCCTTTTTTGGATAGGCAGTAGTTTCGTAATTCTTCTATATTCATGAGTAAAGGTTAAGGGTTAAAGGTTAAAGGTACTATTCCGCCAATCCACACGTCAGTCATTCTCCAAAGCTATCGCTTACTGAGAGCAGCCGGAAGATGAAACCCTATCAATTTTTAGATAGTCACCTACGCTAGGGTCTGTCAGAATACACCGCTTTGTTTCAAGGTCAAGAAATTGATTGTAGTCGTGCGTCTCATAAAACTTGCTTTTAAAAAGCCCATTCAAATCAACTCCAAACAGTTCTAGTTTTCCATATATATTCTTGGCAACGTATTTACTCTTTTCTTGCTGCTTGGTGATTATATAATTCGCAATGGAATTACAAAGACTCGAGTAGCCCATGCAATTGGCTTTCCCGGTATTATAGATGATATTTGGATTCTGAGATGTATTTTGGAAAGTGAATCTCAGGTGTTCCTTGGTTATCTCTTGTGAAGCTGCTGCTATTTCTTCTAAATTTAACTTTTTATTTTTAATTCTATTCTCAACTTCTTTAATCAAATCTTTATTGGTTAATTCTATGGTTTTTCGCTCTCCGACTTTATGATATTGAATAATTGTTCTGTATAGGTATCCCCTTAACAAAACAATTCCTATCATTAGGATTCCGAATCTTCTTATTGATTTTTTAATTTTCATACTTGACTCCTCTAATTTTTGCAAATAAACTAAAGAAAGCGTAACTGTTTAGGTATTCACTATTTGGGCCCAAAACAGAAGCCCCCTAGGCAGTTACAAGAAAAAGCCCCCCTACTCCACCAAGCGCCCACTAACCAGTAACAATCGCAATTCCGCCACTTTCGCATCAAATTTCGCTTGTTGATAGACGGACTGGGCTCTTAGCAAACCCAACTGAGCTTGGCGAAATTCTACGGACGAAATCTGGCCGGCGGCAAAACGTTCTTTGGTGCGGTCAAAATTGGATTGGGCCGTTTGGATATTGACTTGTTGAAATTTTAAAGTGGATAAGGCATTTTGATAATTGGCCCAATCGGTACGGACTTGGGACTCCAATTCGTATTCTATTTTCTGCTTTTGCAAGAGATTGGTTTCTTTGGCTATGATGGCATTTTGCTCTTTGATTTTTCGACTTGCGTCAAATATATTCCAACTGACTTGGACACCGGCTCCCAATCCCAAGGTAATTTGTTTGTCAAAGAATCCGGCCGGCTGATCGGCAAAAGTGCCGCCATAATTGGCTGATAATCTGACAGTTGGCTTATATCCGGCTTGAGCCATTTTAATATCCAAGTCACTTAAATTGATGTTTTGGTTGATGGCTTTGATTTGGGTATTGCGTTCGATGGCATCTTGGATGAGTTGATCTTCCGTCAAATCCGCTAGATAAGCCACTTCCGTAATGACATCAAAATCTGTGGATAAATCTCTATGGAGAAGGGCGTTTAGATTTCTTTTGGCATTGGTGATTTGCAGCTTTGTATTTTGAATATTTAGGCTGTCATTATTGACATCTACTTGGGCGTTTAGGACGGCTAGTTTGGATTGCTTGCCAAATTCTACCCCCACTTGAGCGCGCTCCAAGCGATGCTTGGAGACTTCCATGGTACTTTGCAACAGGGCTAGAATTTCTTTTAGCTTGGCGATTTGGTAATACGTATTATGTACGTTTAGAGCCGTGCGCTCGTACAAGGCTTGGGCTTCAATTTCCGAAAGGTGATAAAATAATTTTAATTTATCCCAATTGTATTTTCTGAAATTACCGTCGTAGAGCAGATAATTTGCACCGATAGAAGCATTGTAATTTTGCGTACCGGCACCTTTTATCTTCTTGTAATCTGATGCATTGACAGACTTCCCCCAAAAAGTCCCGATGGAGTAATTGGCTCCGGCGTTCGCCGTTACGGTGGGCAATAATCCGGTATTGCGCTTATCGGTATTTAGCTTCGCTTTTTGTATGTTTTTTTGCGCAAGCTCCACGTCAAAATTATTTTTTAGCGCAAGCGTAACGGCCTCTTCCACAGTTAGAATCTCCTGACCAAAAATCATTCCGGATAAAAGCAAAAAAACAAATAGCATCGACCTTTTTCGAGCATGCCCCTTCCGGAAAAAAAGGAATAATTTTGATTTAAAATTAAAAATTATTAGTTTAGGTAAGATGTTCATCGCTTTCATGTTTTAGTTCAACAACGGCTCTTTCGACTTCTTCCCGGGTAACGTCTCTACCTGTCCAAAGCCATTTAAAAAATACCTTGACATAATTCACCAAACTCAATAAGACCGGCAACAACACCAAGGTCAAAACCGTCGAAACAATAATCCCATAAGAGATAGAGGCCGCCATGGGTTTAAGAAATTGTGCCTGCCGGCTCTTCTCCATCAACAATGGAAACAGCCCCGCAAAAGTCGTAATCGTAGTCAAAAATATCGCCCGGAATCGAGACATGCCGGCTTTATATAAAGCATCGTCATATTTCATCCCGTTTTTGAGATTCCCGTTGAATTTTTCGATGAGCACCAAGCCATCGTTGACCTGAATTCCTATTAAAGCAATGATGCCCAACCAAGACAAAATATTGACTTTGAAACCATGAATGTAATGCCCCCAAATCACACCAATCATGCTAAACGGAATCAACAATAACAACAAAAGCGGCTGACTGTAAGACCGGAATGTAAAGGCTATCACCAAGTAAATCATAATTAAAATAGACAAACCAACTCGCTTTGCCGAACCTTTGGTTCTTTGCGCTTCTCGATTCTGACCTTCGTATAACACACTGATACTGTGGTACTTATCGAGCAGTTTAGGTATAATGCTT
>JALVCY010000599.1 GCA_027009605.1 Saprospiraceae bacterium | reverse complement strand
CTTACACAAAAACCTTTTCCTCCAAAGCCTGTTATACAGTCCACACGGGGTGCCGAACCATGCAATATTGCAGCGGCTGAGATTAGACCCATGGAACCTGGCCAAGTAATTTTGGGAAGGAAACCTATCCTATCTATATCTCTTTTCTTGCATTCCGTCCATATCCTTTAAGAGATGAAGCAAATATTTGGACTGTTTTTCTTTTTGATTTTGACATCTTCTAGTTTTGCGCAAGCGGTACTTACAGGCCGGGTAACGGATGCTGATACCCATGAGCCGTTGAGCTTTTCCAATATCTTTATTACGATGCCGGACGGTAAGGTGCTGGGGACTCCGGCCGACTTGGATGGAAAATACAGCCTGAAAGTGCCCTTGGGTGAATACGAATTGGTGGTGACTTATCTCGGTTACCAAACGGTAAAGGAAGTCATCCATATCCAAGAGAATGGGGTAGTAGTGAAAGATTTTGCCTTGACACCGGCGTTGGAGGGGATGATTATTTCTTGTCCGGTGGTCTATGCTTCCCGCCCTTTTACCGTGGATAGAATCTTTCAAAAGAATATTGAAAAAGAAAATTTGGCGCAAGATGTGCCCTATTTGCTAAAAATGACCCCTTCTGCCGTGGTGACTTCCGATGCGGGGGCAGGAGTGGGGTATTCGGGTATTCGTGTACGCGGTGCCGACCAGACCAACATCAATGTCACCGTCAATAATATCCCCCTAAATGATCCGGAATCTCACCAAGTTTATTGGGTGGATTTGCCGGACATTATGGCTTCCGCAAATCATATAGAGATAGAAAGGGGAGTAGGGACTTCGACAAATGGAGCAGGTGCCTTTGGTGCCACCATCAATGTAGCTACTAAACAACCATCCGAAAATCCGGGAATGACACTGGCTTCCACGATGGGTTCTTTTAATACTCAAAAGTACAGTCTCGAGGCAAACACCGGAAAAGTGAAAGATGATTTCTCTTTTCAAGGGCGTGTAACTTCCATTAGTTCAGACGGTTATATTGATCGGGCTTCATCTGACTTAGTTTCCTACTTCCTATCCGGTAAATATGAAAAAGGCAATCACATCATTCAATTGAATACTTTTTCAGGGCATGAGATTACGTATCAGGCTTGGAATGGTGTACCGATTACTTATATCAATGACCCCAAACTACGCTCCTACAACCCGGCAGGTGCCAATCGCCCGGGGTCGCCTTATGAAAACCAAGTGGATAATTATAAGCAAACCCATTATCAAGCGATTTATTCAGGGGTTGCCCCCAATAGTCGCTTAAGCTACGATTTGGCATTGCATTATACGAAAGGATCCGGTTATTATGAACAGTACAAAGATGACCAAAAGATAGCAAAATATAATTGGCAGCCCTTGGTATTGGGAGATACGACCATTGAAAAGACGGATTTGGTCAGGAGAAAATGGTTGGATAATGATTTTTACGGAGCTGTCTTTAATGTAAATATCCCCATCAAAAAGGACAAAATCAATGTCGGCATCGCTTGGAATCAATACGAAGGTTTGCATTATGGGAAGGTCATCTGGGCGGCCCTATCCGATATTCCGACAGGGCACGAATACTATAATAATACAGCCTTGAAGACCGATTTTAATATTTTTGCGAAAGCGAATAAATCTTTTGGGCAATGGGCTACTTATTATGATTTGCAGTTTAGGAAGGTGGATTATCAGTTTGAAGGGGCGGATTCAGATGGACGGACACTGCCGGCGACAGTTCATCACCATTTTTGGAATCCCAAAGTAGGGGTTTTGTACTCGTTGGATGCCAAATGGGCGAATAATGCTTATCTGTCTTTTGCCGTGGCTCACCGGGAACCCAATCGGAATGATTATCGAAGTAATCCCGTGGACAAAGCTCCTAAGTCTGAAAGATTATTTGATTTTGAAGGGGGCATCAGAAAAAATCTGGGGGACTTTCAGTATGAACTGAATGGCTATTACATGACTTACAAGGATCAATTGGTACTGACAGGGAAATTGACGGAAGTCGGAGAATATACCCGTGTGAACGTTCCCGAAAGCTATAGAATGGGCGTGGAGACCAAGATGGCTGTCCGGGCGGCTAAGTGGTTGACCCTTTCGGGAAATTTAACCGTGAGCCGAAATAAAATTAAAGCATTTACGGAATACATAGATAATTGGGATACTTGGACGCAGGAAACCGTCGTACATGAAAACACAGATTTGGCTTTCTCTCCAACGGTGGTGAGTGCCGTAGCGGCTGATTTTTCGTTCTTAAAGAATAAATTAGATGTCACCCTTTCGGGAAAATATGTCGGCAAGCAATATTTGGATAATACGTCCAATGACCATACTTCATTGCCCGCCTATTTTTATAATGACCTGCAAATCAACTACTTACTAAAGAAATCAAAGGTGGAATATTTGCTAAATCTGAAAGTAAATAACCTATTGAATCAAAAATATTCGACCAATGGTTGGGCGTATCGCTATCGTACCGGCACCCCATATCTAGGGCCTTATGACCAAAAGGAAGGGGGGGCGACTTACTCTCAAGTGGGTTTGTATCCACAAGCTGGGGTGAATTACTTGTTGGGACTTGTTGTGAAGTTTTAATATTGACAACTTTCCAAAAGTTTATAACTTTTGGAAAGTTCAAGCAAATTTGGCTGATACGAGCTGCGATTAAGCGTCCTAGTATAAAAAACCCTATCTTAGCACCGATTATTTACGTAAGTAATTAGCTAAAAGCATTTATCACACCCGAGAGATTATTGAGTGGCCTATTTTGGACTAAATAAAACAGCCTATATTCAATTGCATGTCAGTGTATTCCTATGGGGTTTTACGGCCATCTTAGGGAAGCTGATTACGTTGTCATCAATTGAATTAGTTTGGTGGCGGATGTTGTTTGCGTTTCTCAGTCTGTTATTTTTGAGTCGGGCGCGGGTCGGATTGCGTGGGATGTCAATGAAGGAGGTGATTAAGATTGGGCTGAATGGGGGATTATTGGCCTTGCATTGGGTGGCCTTTTATGCGGCGATTAAGATGGCGAATCCGACAATCGCCTTGGTGGGATTGTCCACGACATCTTTTTTTACGGCTATTTTTGAGCCGCTCATGTCCCGGAAGAAGATAATATGGCCGGATGTGTTGATTGGGTTTGTGGCGATACCGGGGATGATTTTGATTTACAAAAACGTTGATTTACAGATGGTTACGGGTTTGTGGGTTGGGATATTTGCGGCGATAGTCTTGGCGATATTTTCGATTATTTCCAAGAGACAGATTGAAAAGTCCAATGCCTTGGGGATGAGTTTTGTGCAGTTGAGTGGGGGTTGGCTGTTTATTAGTTTGGCTTTATTTTTTGTTCCTTCTCTGTCTTTTGAGTTGAGTTTACCGGTTGGTCGCAATCTATGGTTGCTATTGATTATGGCCATTTTTTGTACCACTATTCCTTTTATTCTTTCGCTGAAAGCCTTGCGTAAATTGTCCGCATTTACATCTAATCTGACTTTGAATTTAGAGCCGGTCTATGGTATATTTATGGCTTGGCTCTTTCTGAATGATGCCAAGGAGTTGTCCACGGGATTTGTCATGGGTGTGTTGATTGTCTTGGTATCGGTATTGAGCTATCCGTTGTTGTATCCGGTGACGCATAAGGAGGTGGAACGCTAAGCTTGGGCTGTCGTAGTACCGATTGGAATTGGCCGGAGAACCGGCTTTTCTGCTTTATCCGCTTGCTGCATTCGATGTACTGTCTTTTTTTGGGGCGGGGCGAATGCAATTCGCCCTTCCTGGTGGTGTATAGCGATATTCTTCTTATCTTCGCCCTGCTATGCGAGCAAAGGATAACCACAAATATTACTATTACACTGTGTTGGTGTTTATCGGGTTGATGTATTTTCCGCGGTTAACAGACTATGGTTTGTTTATGGACGGCTCGATATATGGAGCGGTGTCGCACAATATGGCGTTAGGAGATGGCTCCTTTTGGTCTCCGGTATTTCATAATCCTTATGCCTTGCAAGGGGTGAAGCCCCCGATTTTTTATGAGCATCCGCCATTGATGTATTGGATGGAATCATGGTTTTTTCGTTTATTTGGTGATGGTTTTTGGGTGGAAGGCCTGTACGGTACGGTGATTTTGGTGTTGCATATACTTGTTTTGACGTTTTTTTATAGGATGTTGACAGCACGGAAGTTTTCGATTTATGCGGCTTGGCCGGTTATTTTACTTTGGTATTCGGTGCCGTCGATATCGTGGAGTTTTCCGGAGAATATGTTGGATAATAGCTTATCTTTATGGGCATTACTGTCGGTGATGGTGGTGTTTGTGTCAGTTCGTCGCGACCATTTTTTGTGGGCTGTTTTGGGGGGCATTTTGATGGGATTGGCGGTTTTGGTAAAAGGGCCATTGGGTTTTTTCCCTTTGGCTTCGATAGGTTTGTATTGGTTGGCCAGTCTTTGGACGCAAGCCAAGGGATTTCGGTATCCTTTTTTTAGGGCGTTGTATAAGACGGTGGCTTTTGCCTTTGGATTTGCGATTGTTGGGGTCAACTTGTACATTTTGCCGGAAGCCCGTGAATTTATGAGTCGATACCTTTACCAGCAGGTGATTCCGTCCGTATTGGGTCAGCGGGAAATGGACAATTCTTGGTCATCGCATTTGTCGATTCTACAGGATGTGGTGGTGGAGTATGCCCCTGTTTATATGTTTGCGTTGTTTTTGTGGGTGGTGTTTCGCTTGCGCAAAAAGAGAAGGGATACCGGTTTGCCGCTTATATCTCTCTCAGAAAAAAATAGGGGTCGATTTTCGTTATGGTTATTTTTGGTATGGTTAAGTGCGACATTGCCTATTGCCTTGAGTGCCAAGAGTCATTCCTTTTATTTGATAAGTGGAGTGCCATATTTGGCCTTGTCGGTGGGTGTTTTTTGGGCGAAAGACTTGGATGAATGGGTATTGAATTGGAGCTTGAGCAAGTTTAAGCAAAGGGTTTGGGCAAGTGTATTGGTTCTTGTGGTTTTGGGTGTTGGCTTCCAAGTATGGAGTCATTGGGGGGAGTACAAGCGAGACAAGGCGCTTTTTATGGATTTGGAATTGCTTGCGCAAAAAAGGCCGGCCAGGCATCATGTTGGTTTTTTGCCTGAAGTGAAGGAATGGCCAACCTTACACTCTAATTTGGAGAGATATCTATTGATTCAGACCCATCCGGATTGGACAAAGCAAAAAATTGTGATTGCCCGTGTCGCCACGGATTCCATTTATTTGGATTCGCTTGCGCAAAAAAAGTATGAGCCGCTGTCGGGAGATTGGCAGGCTTTTCGGGTTTTTGTGCGGCACTGATATGGGCGAATGGCCCACAGAAAGACTAGATTCCTTTGCTAGCACCTATGAATGTGCATCGACAAAATCCAAAGCTTGCTTAGCCAAATCAGCCCAATCTTCTTTATAATCATTGGGGATTTGGAGCCAATCCTTCATGGGTCTATTTTTTCCGGAAGGGTCCCAGTTTTGTGAATGGCGATATTTTTCTTTTAGAAGATTCACTTCTTCTCGTCCCAGTTTGAATACCATTTCATCGTTGAAAAAAGCGGCAAAGGCTTTTTTTCCGGTTTTTAGGCAAGGTTTGCCAAACATTTGGCTCATGGTCGTCCCGTATTGCTCCGCAAATGCGAGTCCTAGGTCTTTGTAAAATTGCTCAATCATTTTTATAGATTTTTTGCCGGAAGGCCAAGGTCTGATTATACCTAGCCAAGGCTAATTCATGGTCTTCCCCAAATTCATTTTCTGAAAAGAATAGAGAAGAAGCCGGCTCCGTCATATACGAAGCAAAGTGAATGAGGTCATCCAAATCCTCCTGTATGCGGATGTCTGCAATCGGTCTTTTCAGGCAGGCTTGCAGGTAGTCAAACATTTTTTGGGAGAATTTCTCGCTCCAGATGAGTGCCGGAAAATCCAAATAATCCAAAATATATCCAAGATTTTGAACCGGGCTTTTCAAGTTGAGCAGGGGAAATACTTTTTTCTCAATGGAGCGGGGGGATAGGCCTTGGCCGGCCGGAATCTGATTATATTTTTTCTCCCAAGCCGGGATGTGGGACAGAGCCCAAGCTCCTTGCCGCCCGGTCAGTTCTAAAATCCAAGCTTTAAACCAAGTTTCCGAAAGGGCATAGTCCACCAAATCCGGAATCCGGAAAGCCGGAATCAATAAGTCTTGCGCCTTTACTTGCGTAATCAATTCGTACATCGCCCATTGGAAGTCCTTGTTGAGTATTTGCGCAAGCAGGTTGTTTTGATGTTGGGAAATATATTTTTGATCTTCGGGAATCGGGTGGAGTGGGGGGCGGCTTTTTATTTTTTTGAAAGCAAACTGTCCCCGTTCTTGCAGACTTAGCAAGCTGATGCCGGCCAAGATTTGCTCTGCTTCCTCCCCCGCTATGTTCTGTTTTTGAAAAAAGGCGGCTAGTGCCGGCTCCATTTGAGCCGCTCCGAGTCCCAATAGACTGACCCGTTTTAGCGCTTCTTTCCAATGGCTTTTTGACATGATTGTTTAAAGGTCGATGTGGTCAATCCATCACGATGACAGAACCAGAAGTACAACAGTATAGCTGCTTTAAGGTTGTGCGACCACTTTCCAAAGGTATTACATTTTTGGAAAGTGATGAAAGAAATTTTCTATACATTGCGCAATTATCGCTAACTTTGCACGCTTTTCGCAGTAGCATAGGAGAAAATTGGCCAACAAGCAGCAAAAAAAAACTTTAAAGACACGTAACTGTTTAGGTGCTCCTATTTTAGGGCAAAAAATAGGCATTTTTGTGTATGTTGATGTAGGGACGCACGGCCGTGCGTCCCTACATGAAAAAATTTTAGCAAAAACAGGCGCAAAAAGGGCATTTTTGACCAAAATAGTGGGTACCTAAATAGTTACAAAGACACAAAAAAAGACAGATGCAATATCACAAAAATATTTTGACCACGATTGGGAATACACCCATGGTGAAATTGAATAAAATTGTCGAAGACATACCCGCTTTGGTGTTGGGGAAAGTCGAAACCTTTAATCCCGGGCATTCTACTAAAGACCGGATGGCGTTGAAGATGATTGAAGATGCCGAAAAGGCCGGCCTGTTAAAGCCGGGGGGCACCATCATCGAAGGGACTTCAGGCAATACCGGTATGGGCTTGGCGCTGGCAGCAGTCATCAAGGGATATAAATGTATATTTACGACCACAGATAAGCAGTCTAAAGAAAAGATGGATATGTTGCGGGCTTTGGGGGCAGAGGTGATTGTGTGTCCGACGGCAGTGGATGCGTCTGACCCGCGGTCATATTATTCTGTTTCTAAGCGTTTGGGCGAGGAAGTCCCCAACTCTTATTATGTAAATCAGTATGATAATTTGTCCAACAGACAAGCGCATTATGAGTCCACCGGCCCGGAAATATGGGAACAAACAGAGGGCAAGATTACGCATTTTGTCGTGGGTGTGGGCACCGGCGGGACGATTTCCGGTGTGGCCAAATACTTGAAAGAGAAGAATCCTAATATTAAGGTTTGGGGGATAGATACGTATGGCTCTGTGTTTAAGAAAT
>JALVCY010000598.1 GCA_027009605.1 Saprospiraceae bacterium | reverse complement strand
CGCCCGAAGGGCAATTTGAACGTGCGAAGCACAAGTTGAACGCCGAAGGCAATGAACGGTATAGCGGTGTAACGGTATAACGGGAAGGCAAGAAAGAAATCTTAATCCTTGAACTTAACGGCTAGGCAGCCAAGAGAACGTTCCCCTTGAACGTCCGAAGGACATTGAACGCCCGAAGGGCAATTTGAACGTGCGAAGCACAAGTTGAACGCCGAAGGCAAGCAAAGACAGCACTGCAACATCTTAGTACAAAACGAAGTGCCCAAAGTGGTCAGGCGCATATAAAAAAGAGTATTTTTAGGCCGAATTGTAACTAAAAACACAAAATCACAGCGCTGAATACCTACGAAAAATACAAATAAATCCCAATCACAATAATAGTAATAATGAGTCCGACCGGTTTGACAAATTTCCAAGGGGTGATGTCCACTTCTTTGGTATAGACCTGTTCAAAAGGAACTTCCCTAGGACGCATTTTGCCGATGATCAACATGATGATGACATTCATGACAAATAATCCAAACATGACATGTAAGTAGTGCGGATAAGCATGGGCGGCGACGGAGTCTAAAGCGGCTTTATCGGTTATTCCACTTGCTTTGGCGGCAGCAATTGCTTTGGCGGTCAAGTGTGGTTTGAGCACAAATTGGCTGATGGTGTATAGAATAACCCCGGAGAGAAGGCCGATTTTGGCTGCAATCGCCGGCACCCTTTTGGTCAAATAACCCACCACGATAATGGTCAGTATCGGGATGCTGTAAGCGCCATTGGCTTCTTGTAAAATCCCAAAAAGCCCTTGCGGAAATTTCGCAATCATTGGTGCAATGAGCATCGCAAATATGGCCAAGACAATCCCAAATCTTTTGCCTGCCTTGACTAATTCTTTTTCGCCGGCATCCGGATTAAAATAAGGCCGGTACAAATCGACTCCAAATAAGGTTACCGAGCTGTTTAGGCCACTATTAAATGAACTCAAAATGGCACCAAATAGTACAGCGGCAAAGAAACCAACCAAATATCCGGGCAATACCTTGTTGACCAACATCGGGTAGGCTTCATCCGCATTGTCTAGACCGTTGCCGAAAAGATGAAAAGCGATGATTCCCGGCAGTACCACGATGATGGGCCCTAAAATTTTGATAAAGGAAGCCAGTAATAATCCTTTTTGGCCTTCTGCCAAATTCTTTGCGCCAAGCGCCCTTTGGATGATGGCTTGGTTGGTGCCCCAATAAAATACCTGAACCAACATCATACCCGTAAAAAAGGTAGAAAACGGGATGGACGAATCGGCTGAGCCGATGGAATTAAAGCGATCCGGGTGGGCGGCCATAATCGTGCTGATTCCGTCAAATAGGCTGCCGTCACCAATTAGCTTTAGGCCGAAATAGGGGATGAGTATGCCCCCTAATAATAGACCGATGGCATTGATTAAGTCCGATACCGCCACTGCTTTTAGCCCTCCAAAAATCGCATAGATAGAACCCACAATGCCTATACCCCAAACGGTCATCCAAAGCGCCGTGTCTTTGGAAACGCCCAATAAGTCCGGTACGCCAAACATACCGTTAATCGCCAAAGCCCCGGAATACAACACAATCGGCAAGAAAATAACCACATAACCTAAGAGAAACAAGATGGAAGTGATTCGTTTGGTATGGGCGTCGTATCTCTTTTCTAAAAATTGGGGAACCGTCGTGATGCCTCCTTTTAGGTAACGGGGCAGCAAAAACAACGCCGTAATCACTATGGCAATAGCTGCCAAGGTCTCCCAAGTCATGACCAATATCCCTTCTTTGTAGGCTGCACCATTCAGTCCGACGATTTGTTCGGTGGATAGATTGGTCAAGAGCAAGGAGCCGGCAATGACTACGGCCGTCAGGCTTCTGCCTCCTAAAAAGTAGCCGTCCGAAGAGTGCTCATCCGTATGCCGTGTGGCAAAATATGAAATAATCGCTACTAAAGCAGTGAATCCTAAAAATGAAATGATTTGTATCATGATGGTTGTTTTCGTTGTTGGGTGGCTTCTTTGTCCTACACCGACAGCAAACATACAAAGAGATTACAAACTAAACAAACGTTTGCATGGATTTTTTCCCGCTTCCCTTCACCTTTCAGGATTCGCAATGTCAATTCTCTCAACCAGCGAAGCGAATCAACTAACAAAGCCAGCGAGCGAATCAACTAGCGAAGCTTGCGAGCGATTCAACTTCTTCAACTTTCTCAACTAAAAACCCAAACAGAATATCGAATACCGAATGCCGAATATCGAATAATGAAGTAAAACCCCCGGCAAAAAACCAAATCCTCTCAACCTGCGAAGCTCTCAACCACGAAGTCCGAATCCACGATAGTAATCGGGACGAGTTCTCAACAAGAGAGCCGAAGGCGAACGTCTCAACTTCTTCAACTAGCGAAGCGAATCAACTAGCGAAGCTTGCGAGCGAATCAACTCTTTCAACTAGCGCAGCGAATCAACTTATCAACAAAATTAATTCCTGCTAAGCGGTTACGTTTTTATCAATTTTTTTGAAAAATGGAGAAGAGAAGGCAAAATTTTTCTTATCTTTAGCACTCACTTCGTTATTGCAAGCATATTTCCACATTTTTGTTGTTTCCTTTCGGAAAAAAAAATTCTATGAAAAATCGTAATCTACTGATTCTCATTGGTTTATTAGTGGCCGGCTCTCTTTTGGCGCAAGTCAACTACTCTGCCAATGACCAAATCGCACCTTATACCGGAAAATATCTGGCCGGTGTCAATCCCGGATATTATGGCGGAAATTGGACCAATTTTGAGCTCACTGACCTAGCGGCCGGCAATGCAGCTGTGAATATTCCCGGGGCGGGCGTCCAGGCTATTCGGGGGACGTTGCCGGAGCATTATGGAATTATTTGGGACTACAATAATTGGATTCCGGTTTATGAATATTATGCCGCCTTGGGTATCAAAGACAATACTTTAGTCGTAGGGGTGGCGCATCCTGATCATCGGGATCCGGTCGATTATTGCCCTAGTGATCCGGTCGAGACGACGATGTTTGCTAATTTGTATGAGCCGATATGGGATGGGGGCGCTAACGGCACTGCCATTAATGAAAATAATTATATGGCCAAATATGTCTATGATTTGGTGACCACCGTTGGAGACCATGTGAAGTTTTGGGAAGTTTGGAATGAGCCCGGTTTTGACCTGTCCGGCTACAAAAGTTCTTTGCAGCCCGGCCAGCCCGGAAATTGGTATGAGAATGACCCCGATCCCTGTGATATTATTTTGCGGGCGCCGATTCAGCATTATATTCGGACACTACGAATTACTTATGAAGTGGTGAAGACCTATTCGCCGGATGATTATATTGTCCTTTCGGGAATCGGGACGGATGCTTTCTTAGATGCCTTGATGCGCAATACAGACAATCCGAATGGGGGACAAGTGACGCCTGAATATCCCTTGAAAGCAGGCGCCTACTTTGATGTGGTCGGTTTTCATGCTTATCCCCATTTTGACGGAAGTATTCGATATTGGGATAATAATGTCGGGGGCTTTGTTTATTCTCGTCATTCGGATGGAGCCGTTGAAGGCTTTAATGGACGAGTGAATCAACGAAAAAATTTGTTGGCTACTTATGGCTATGATGGGGCGACTTATCCGGAAAAATTATTAATAGTTACGGAGATGGATGTTCCCCGCTTGCCTTTCGGCGAATATTTTGGTTCGGACGAATTGCAGAAGAATTATATCATGAAGTCCATAGCCAATGCCATCAAAATAGGATTGACCCAAACTCATGTTTGGCAATTGGCAGAACGGACAACCGAAGCCAACGCCGTCGGCTCCTTTGATGCGATGGGTTTTTATAGTAATATTAATAATTTAGAGCCCGGGCAAGCCTCTATTTTGCCGCAAGGTATTGCTCATGCTACGGCGGCCGGCTTATTGGCGGATGCTACTTTTTCTCAGGTAGAGACCAATCATCTGAATTTGCCGAATGGGGTGAAGGGGGGCGCTTTTCAGCGAACAGATGGCTCCTATATTTATATGCTTTGGGCTCGTACTCAAACGGATTTGTCTGAATCTGCTAACGCAACCTATTCATTTCCAGCATCTTATGGGCAAAACATGAATGTCCGGTATTGGGATTATTCACAGACAAATACGACCGGTTTAGTCTCTTCTCAAAATATTCAATTGACAGGAACTCCGGTGTTTTTTACCCTTCCGGGAAATACAGGAGCTTTGACTTTGAATTGTCCGGCAGGAAATTTGATAGAAGTGCCGGCGCCGGAATCTGATGGAGGGGCGGTTGTAAATTGGACAGAACCAACGGCCTCCACGACCTGCCCGGATGGAGTCGTGAGTGTGACTTCTACCGGAGGCGTAAACGGTGATTTTTTCCCTTTTGGAGTGACTGTCGTGGGTTATACCGCAACTGACCATTGTGGGAATACCAAACACTGCGCCACTAGGGTAGCGGTTTCCAGTACCGGAGGGATTAATACGACTTGTCGCATCTCTTTATGGGACTTTAAGTTTGCCGGCCAACGGGACGGGCACAAATATTTTATTTCAAAATTCAAAAAAACTTATCAAGAAGCAGTGGCTGTGGCCGCATCTTATGGCGCCAAGTTACTCTCCATTGAGACGCAAGCGGAGAATGAATTTTTGCGCTATCAATTTGCTGATGCCGGATATATTGGTTTGTCAGATGCTCAAGTTGAAGGGAATTTGACTTGGGAAAGTGGCGCTCCGGTGACTTACACTAATTTTGACGATTGTTCTTGGTGCTTGCCCAATACCTCTACAAATGATTTTGCTGAATTTCATCCTTGGAATGGAAAGTGGAGTTTTAATGATGGGACGACACCGCAATTTTTTATGATGGAATTTGATTGTGGGAATATAGCTCCAACCGGCATTACTATTACTAATTTTCCTACGGATATTAGTTTGATTGATGCCAACGGATTGAATGTTTATTGGGATACACCAACAGCCACCACGACTTGCCCCGGTGGACAAGTGGTCGTTACTCAAACGGCAGGCCCTTCTATCGGCCAATATATAGCTGCAACGGGCAATCCGCAAACGGTAACTTATTCATTTACAGATAATTGTGGGAATAGCCTGTCTCAATCATTTACGGTAACGGTTTCTCCCGGTGGGGGTGGGGGCTGTCCATCTTCGATTGCCGGATTTACCACCTTGGGTAGTTTTCAGGGGCATAAATATTACCAATCGGATGGCGCATTAAGCTGGAATGAAAATAAAAATTTAGCGCAAGCACAAGGCGGATATTTAGTAAGCATAAATAGCGCCGCTGAAAATGAATTTATTAAAAATAATATTTCAGAAATGGCACATATTGGTCTCAACGATGCGTCCACTGAAGGGGCTTTAGCTTGGGTCAATGGAGAGGCTGTCGGTTATACCAATTTGTCTAGTTGTACTTGGTGTGGCTTAAATGATGGGACGCATGACTTTGGTATCCTATTGCCTTGGGATGGGACATGGGCTTTTGATCATCAATGGGCCGCTCGAAAAATGGTCATGGAAATGGATTGCTTCGGTGCCGGAAGTGGTGACTTAACGATGTCGGCTTGTCCGGATAATATGAGTTTGACCACAACGACCGGTTCGGTTGTCGCCACTTGGGACGTACCCACGGCGACGACTACTTGCCCGGCCAATAGTGCGGTGACCATTACACGCACAGCCGGGCCGCCACCGGGATCTATTTTTAATATTGGGAATCATGTTATCAGCTATCAAGCAACAGATAATTGTGGTCATACAAAAAGTTGTAGCTTTACCATTTCGGTGACCGATGCAGGTAGTGGGGGCACTTGTGATGCGATTCCGGGCTTTATCAAAATCGGAGAATGGAATGGCCATGGATATTATATTTCGGATGCATCCGTGCCTTGGCAGCAGGCTAAAGTCTTGGCAGAAAATGCCGGGGGCTATCTGGCAACCATGAATAATCAAGCGGAAAATGACTTTGTGAAAAATCATCTGAATAATGCAATGGTTTTTATCGGATTTAATGATGAAGCCACTGAAGGAGTCGGACAATGGGCTGATAATGAGCCGGTTAGCTTAGATTTGAGTTATTCTAATTCTACGGAAAATGATTTTGCCGTGATGAATTTTTGGGCAGGAACTTGGCAAATGGTTAGCCAATACGTCTATAAGCCATTTTTAATGGAAAAGAATTGTGGCAGCTCGGCGACAAGTATTGATTTGGTTTGTCCGGCTAGTTTGGTCGTTACAGAAACCGGAAATGGGGGCGCCTTAGTGAATTGGAATCCGGCAACAGCAACGACCACATGCCCGTCCGACGGTTTACAGATTTTGCAATCCGGCGGCCCGGTATCCGGGAGCTTCTTTGCGGCAACGGGGAATCCTGTGACCATCACTTACCAAGCATCCGATGCGTGTAATAATGCGGCTTCTTGTACTTTTACTGTTACTGTGAATACAGCCGGTGGGGGAGGATGTGCCACTACTTTGGCGGGTTATACTTCTTTGGGAATGCACAACGGGCACGCCTACTATCTATCTGATGACATAGCCAACTGGAACGATGCTTCTGCCTTGGCAACCTCGCTAGGTGGTTATCTGGCAAAAATCGAGGACGCTACGGAAAATGAATTCTTGCGGTCTCATATCAATAATTATACTTTGATTGGGCTCAACGATGCAGCGAATGAAGGCCAATTGGTCTGGACGGACGGTAGCCCGCTAGGCTATACCCAAATGGATGGAAGTAACTCTTCTGAAAATGATTTTGCCGTAATGAATTTCTGGGATGGAGGTTGGTCAATGGTGAATCAATGGGTCGCCAAAAACTATTTGGTAGAAATAAACTGTGCCGGAGCTCAGCCGGTACCGCAGCCGAGAACGAATTGGAAAGATCAAGTAAAACTCTATCCCAATCCTGCATCGGATATTTTGTTTGTACAGGTGGCCACAGCTGATACCGAAGATTTGTCCATAGCGATTTATGATTTTTATGGAAAGCAATTAGCAATAAAATCCAAGAGGATAGCCAAAGGCACTTCTACCATAGAATTTGATATTTCCAATTTCAAGACCGGAATGTATTTTGTCCGAATGTCCACCGGTATTGTTTTGCGATTTGTAAAAGACTAGGAGTTTTCTCGAAAGAGAGACTTTTACATTGTTGGTAATGCAACTCCTGCGTAAGTGGGGGTTGCTTTTTTTTTTAGTACTGTTGAGTTCGCTCCAAAAAATCCACTCGGCCGGAAATTAAAGAGATAAATAAATTTTTATGACTCCAAGAACAAACCACTGTGTCCAACTTTTCGAAGTCAACTCATCAAATGATAAAGTAAAAACCCAAACAAAAACCCAAATCTCTCAACTAGCGAAGCGAATCAACTAGCGAAGCTTGCGAGCGAATCAACTTCTTCAACTTCTTCAACTAAACCCCAAACAGAAATCCAAATATCATATAATGAAGTAAAAACCCAAACAAAAACCCAAATCTCTCAACTAGCGAAGCGAATCAACTAGCGAAGCCTGCGAGCGAATCAACTAGCGAAGCGAATCAACTTCTTCAACTATCAAACCCCAAAATCATTTCCCCGCACCATCATGAATTCGGC
>JALVCY010000597.1 GCA_027009605.1 Saprospiraceae bacterium | reverse complement strand
CACTAATTCTGCCAGGCATAGTCCATTCCGCCGGAAATCAAAGCGATGAACAAAATTTTATTCTGTTTACGTTAAGTCTCCTTTTCTAAGGGAGATGTAGAGGGTTAACCATAAAGGAGCAAACAGAATAAAATTTTGTGGACTCAAGAGCCAACCACTACCAAAGACCAAAAGCGCCACAGGCGCGCCCCAAAGACCAAAGACCCAAAAAACACCTCCATTCCCAATCAAAAAACCCATATCTCTCAACTAGCGAAGCTTGCGAGCGAATCAACTCCTTCAACTTTATCAACTAACAGAATATCGAATGCCGAACGCCCAATATCGAATAATGAAGTAAAAAACCCAACAAAAGCCCAAATCATCTCAACCTGCGAAGCACTCAACCACGAAGTCCGAAGGACAAGTTCTCAACCTAGAGAGCCGAAGGCGAACGTCTCAACTTCTTCAACTAGCGAAGCGAATCAACTCCTTCAACTTTATCAACTATCAGAATATCGAATGCCGAACGCCCAATATCGAATAATGAAGTAAAAAGAAAACGGCATCCCCCCGACAAATTATCAAGATTTACCTTCCAACGCCCCAAAACCAATTACCTTTGGACTTATGGAAGGCAATATTTGGGCATGGTTGTGGAAAATCTCTTTAGGTATTTATGGAGTAGCGGTATTGCTTGTCGCTTTATTTGGTTTACTGCAAGTGCACTTATTGATTCACTACCTTTTGCGCAAGCGAAAAACAAGCAAGCAGCCGGCTATCCGGGATTTTCCGGTTGTGACTGTCCAATTGCCTATTTTCAATGAGTTGTACGTGGCGGCTAGGTTGATTGATCAAATCGTTTTGCTGGACTATCCCCATCTGGAAATCCAAGTATTAGACGATTCCACCGATAAAACCAAAGAAATCATAGCCCAAAAAGTAAAAGAATACCAAACCCAAGGCATAGACATCGTACACATCCACCGGACTAACCGCTCCGGATACAAAGCAGGGGCGCTGGAAGATGCCTTGCCTATGGCCAAAGGGGAATTTATAGCTATTTTTGATGCGGATTTTATGCCCAGGCCGGATTTTTTGCGCAAGCTGATGCCCGGATTCAAAGACCCCCAAATCGGAGTCGTCCAAACCCGCTGGCAACATCTAAATGAAGACTTTGGGTGGCTGACGCGTGTCCAAGCCTTGCTGCTGAATATCCATTTTGTCATCGAGCAAGTGGGACGGATGAATGCAAATTTGTTCTTGCAATTTAATGGGACGGGTGGGATTTGGAGAAAGGCAACTATTTTGGATGCCGGCGGTTGGCGGGCGAATACTTTGACGGAAGATTTGGACTTGAGCTACCGGGCTCAACTTAAAGGCTGGAAGATTAGATATTACCCCGACGTAGGTGCTCCCGCCGAATTGCCCGCCGAAATCCATGGGCTCAAATCCCAACAATATCGCTGGATGAAGGGCGGAGCAGAAACCGCCAAGCTCCTACTGAAGCCGCTTTGGCAATCCGACCAAAGATGGCTCGTCAAAATCCAAGGAACGGCGCATTTGTTGACTAGTTCGGTATTCGTGGCGATTGTGGTAGCGACTATTTTTAGTGTGCCGGCTTCCTATTCCGGCTTTCAATTTCCGAAGCAAATCCCTTTGGCTTGGCTGTCTTTCTTGGCGATGATGGGGCTGTCGATGAATTATTTTATAGCCAATTTGAATCATGCTCAATTGACAGGAAGTGTCATTGTGAGATTTGTCAAATTGCTGCTTATTTTTCCATTGTTTATGGCTTTGTCGTTGGGGATGTCACTGCACAATGCGTATGCGGTAATCAAAGGGTATTTTGGGCAGCCGTCGGAGTTTGTGCGCACACCTAAGTTTGGGCTACAGTCGGAATCCGGCAGC
>JALVCY010000596.1 GCA_027009605.1 Saprospiraceae bacterium | reverse complement strand
TACATTTTTCCTTACCACTAAGTTCACTTTAGATAACACTAAGTTTACACTAAGAAACGCTACAAATTCTTGGCTTCAGACTGCTAAAATTTGGGTGAGAAATAGTCCACACATAGGCTAACATATTATAAAAATTTTCTTTTGCTTACCCTAACTGTTCAACTAAAAGTACTGGGAATCAACTAATTACGGGATTCAGTTGAACGATTGAACGATGAGTTTACTCCGAAAAGTCGGGTATAGCGGTTTGCCCTTGAACCCACAAAATTTTTATTAGTGCCTTTATGATAATTAGTGCGACCAAGACAAGGTGTCGCCCCGCTGGGGCTTCCGGTTCATGCGATGTTGTCTTACAAAGGTGTCGCCCCTATGGGGCTGACAACAGAGAAAATAGCCGCAATACATAAGCCTGAGCCCGGGGCGACATCTTTGTAAGACTAAAACAGTAGGAATCTAGCTCCGTAGGAGCGACACCACGCCGCACTAGGGCATTGTGGCCAAATATAATTTTGGGAAGTCCAAACCAAACCACGGCATCCGACTTCTCGGAGCAAGCTCAAGTTAAATTCGTAAATTTGCCCCATCTCCTTTCTAAAATCAAACCGGATGAAAGCTTTGCTAAAATGAAAATACTTATTGCACCGGACAAATTCAAAGGCTCTTTGACCGCACCTGAAGTTTGCAAAAGCATCTCCAAAGGATTGTTGAAATCAGATAATTCACCGGAGCTTGTAAAGCATCCTTTGGCTGACGGAGGGGATGGGTCGATTGATATTTTGGCAGAGGCTATGGATATGGAGAAAATAAGTCTAAAAGTGCCTAACCCGCTAGGCAATCCGGTGGATGCGTATTATTACCTTTCGGAAAAAAAGGCTTTTATAGAATTAGCCGTAGCGTCGGGTCTGGTCTTGTGTACACCGGAAAACCAAAACCCAATAAATACTTCTACCTTGGGAACGGGCCTGCTTATTTTAGATGCTTTGGACAAAGGGGCTAAAGAAATATTCCTATTTGTAGGCGGAAGCGCCACCCATGATGGGGGAATGGGAATTGCGCAGGCGCTAGGCTTTCGGTTTTTGGATGCACATGGTCATGAATTACAACCGATTGGGCGTCATTTGGCAAAAGTGAATCAAATAGACACGGGGTATCAAAATTTGAATCCTTTTTCAATAACCGTATTACATGATGTGAAGAATCCCTTACTCGGTATTCATGGAGCGGCAGCTGCTTTTGCCGAACAAAAAGGAGCTACGCCGGATGATGTGGCTACGTTAGAAGCGGGAATGACGCATTTTGTGCAATTAGTGGAAAATTTGTCCGGTCAAAAGCTTAAAGAGCAACCCGGAATGGGGGCGGCCGGCGGTGTGGGTGTTTGTTTAGTAGGCTTATTAAACGCCCAAATGAAAAATGGAGTTGATGTCTTGATGAAGCTAACCGGATTTCCTGAATCTCTTGAAGCATTTGATTGGGTTATCACAGGAGAAGGGCAATTAGATGAACAGAGCCTAAAAGGAAAGGTCGTAGGAACAGTGGCTACGCTGGCGCAAAAAGCCGGAGTCCCCTGTGTGGCACTGGTCGGACAAAACAAAATTTCCGAAAGGAAATTAGCCAATTCCGGTATTTGGAAGGTGTTATCCCTAGTCAATTATACATCCAATACTCAGGAAGCTATAGAACAGGGCGCAAAATTATTAGAACAAGTCGCATTCGAACTTCAAAAAGAATGGTAAGTCCCAATAAATATCCTAATCATTGACGTCTGTCGAAGATGGATTCGCTAGGAGATAGAAAGTCCGTCCAATAGAGAGGGCGCAGTCGGGTTTTATCCCCTATATTTCGATAAATAACAAACTGATTTAACATAAAAAATTAGAATAAATCTTGATTGTAA
>JALVCY010000595.1 GCA_027009605.1 Saprospiraceae bacterium | reverse complement strand
GATTTATTCCACATTCTACGAATACGGATGGCAGAGTAATTGAAAATGCCCGCGGCTCATCTCAAGCCTTAATGCTTAATTTTCTTGTGGAGATGGACAGCGTATTGGCCAAGGAACAGTATCAGCGATTTTTGGATGTATTTGTGGAAAAGCATCTTGGTTTGCAGGCCTTGCGGGAATATCCGTCCGATGTAGTGGGGCAAAAAGGGGACATTGATTCAGGACCGGTTATTTGGGATGTTGGGACGGTGGCAACGATTGTGGGGCAACATACTTATGGGAAATTCGGTGACTGGAGTCGATATCAAGAAACCAAAAAATGCCTAGACGTCATTGGCTTGGGCTATACTTCTCAAAAGCAAAAAAAGTATTTATTGGGAGCATTCCCGATGGCAGATGTTTTCTTGGCTTGGAGCAATGCCATGGAACCGGTAAATTTGAAGGACAAGGTGACTACACCTTGGCGTTGGAAGTTCCAACTTATATCACTTGCTCTTCTTTTGTTTTTACTTTTCTTATTGTATTTAACTTTCCGGAAGTTTCAAACTTTTGGAAAGTTGTCTTCATAATACCGTTGAGCTTACTCCGAAAAGTAGGTTATTGTAAAAACACAATGTCTTACTTTTCGAAGTAAGCTAGGCTAGGCTAACTAAAAAGTATAACCAAGGTGTACCGTGGCAAACATCATGATGGGGTCAATGTGATAGACCAAGGTTTTCAGTTGGTTAGATCCGGAAAGCTTGGATGTATAGCCAATCCCGGCCCAAGGTTTAATATAAAAATGATTTCCGAAAGGCTTCCAAGAATAGCCGGCATAAGCCAATAATAGGCCGTTAGAAAATAGTTGATGACCGGTGAATTCGTCATTTTTTATTTTGAATTCTTGCAAGGCTATTTGTGTGCCGATGAACCACTTTTGATTGACTTCGGAAAAATGATATTCCCCGAATAAACCATAGCCGTGGTTGATACGGATTTGCCAGCTTTTGTCCTTGTTTTCCTTGTTCAAATCTACCAAGGCACTCGGAAAATCCATGGCATAAGTCCCCACCCCTAGCAATAGATGGTCAGTTGATTTGGGTTTAAACCGGAGATGAACTCCATACCCTTTGAATCCAAAAGTGATAGGGTCAATTTCTACAGAAAATTGGTTGGTGGATTCTTGCGAGAATCCGGATAGGCTAGCCAATAATAGAGCGAAAGCCAGTACTGTTTTAATAATCTTCATCTTGTTCGTTTTTTTATGAAGGTGAAATAATCTCCAATTGGGCAAATCCATGGAGTGTTAGTTGGTGTGAATATTCTAGCCCATTTTCTTTGCAATAGGCCGCTAGAATTTGATTTTTTGTCCAAGCCCTAGCCCTTGATTTTGTGGCTCGGTACCAGATAAAAATAGTTTTGTTGTCAAATCCCCAAAAATATCTCGATAGTTTTAGGATACCACCACGGCCGGTTGGGGTAAGAATGATTATTTTACCCTTCTCCTTTAGGACTCTGCGGGAGTCATCGAGTAGGGTCGATATTTCTTCCTTTTTTAGATGAAAAAGTACGTTGCAAATACTTACCGTATCAAAGCGATGATCTTGAAAAGGCAGCGGTTCGCCGGGATGGATATGGACGAGTTTGACCGGCAATCCCATGGTTTTTTGACGGGCTTCATGGAGCATGTTTTCATTGGTATCAAGGCCGATACTAGATACGGATTTGGCTTTTGCTAGAAGCGCAAGCATTTTGCCGGAGCCGGTGCCAATATCCAATAATTGGCTTTCTTGCGGGATTAAATCCATAACCGGCTCTAAAAATTGGGAGTACCAAGGGGCTTCTTGGACTTTTGAAAAGAATTGTGAAAACATACGCTATATCTCGTTTATTTAGTTAGGTTCAAAAAAATATCGTAA
>JALVCY010000594.1 GCA_027009605.1 Saprospiraceae bacterium | reverse complement strand
CATTATCCATACTTTCTTCCCAGGGTTCATTCCAGCTTATATCAACTGTTCCATCATCCTTAGTCTTTCGATGCCAATACATCTTAAAGCCTCGAATATTAGCATCAGAATTCCAATTTTCTGTAGCACGTAATGCATTTTCACCTTGTTCAAGATAATGTTGGTAAGTTGTAGGTTTTGGTGAAGAAAGTATTTTTAAAAGTTGGGGAGCATCATAGACATTGGCAGATTCCGCAATAAGATCCCCAAAAGCAAGACGCGACGCTAATTGCGAATCATCAAAAACATCGCCAAATAGTCCAAGAACAAGATCAGCATCTGTAATTTTATGAACTGGTCTAACTTGCTTCGGAATATGGGCAGACACAGACTTCGTGTAAGGAAGTCGATAGTTCATTGTGTGTCCATAATGCACGACCACTCCACCTGATTCTTTATAAAAGACAGGGACCCCTAAATCAGGATGACTCTTTTTAATATTTTTGTAAAATTTATCAACTTTTTCCGATCGCGAAATATCATTCTTATAAGCCTTAGTAAAGTCCGGATCAACGGGAATCTTAGTTAAATATTGAGGAATTATAAATTCATACCCGTATTTTTTCCCTGGCATAAAACCAGTAGTAAACTTAAAAGAATCTCCCCTTCTTTCAAATGTAAATTCATAATATGGATTAACCGGGTATCTATTATATCCAGGATCACGTGTGGATGCCGGATAAATATACTCAGCCCCATCTTCGACTTTAAGCCATCCGGCTTTCAAGGCATTTGCCGTTGAAACTCTCTGAGAACGATCATATTTAATGTCAAGTTCATTTTTATATTCTTGTGCAAGGGAAGAGTTTCCAAACATTTCACGATAATATAGTTTAGTATCATTTATTTTTCCAAACCTTCCAAAACTGATAATTTCACAAATTGTCCTAATCATTCCACGCATTGATGAGCCGGGAATCCCGTAGTTATTTTCCCCGTACCTATAACTATCCGACTTACCTGATACCTGTCGGATAAATAATGGAGTTAGATTGGTCACTTCCAACTCCAGATATCCTGTGTACCGATTATCAAAAAACTTGTCGAAAAAACAAGCCTGAGATTGAAAGGCAACTGCAGCATTCAAAGGAACAAAATTGTAAGGCGCACGAGCAAATTTCTTTTCCTTGTTGTTCTGATTTGGACCTTTTTTCGTCTTCTTCTTCATAGCTTCTTGTCGTTTTTCCTCAGCTTTAGAATCAGGATAATGTTTATTGCCATAGACCAATTCCTTGAGCTGAGTATTGTGTGGAATTTTTACAGGAGATTCTATTGAAGGATCTTCAATGTTTTGATCGAGCCATTCACATAAACCACGGTCAGTAACAGGCATCTTTTTTACTTCACCTTTCTTTCCCACAAATCGACACTCCCATTTCTTGCCTATTTTTATTACTCTTGCGTCTCTCATTTATTAGCCATTTTAAGTTTCACATCAATATACCTGACCATGGAATATCCAACACTATTCACGTCCAAATAGTGCCTTACCACCAAAACATCATTATCTACCCCAGCAAACCCTTCTTCATTGCGCAGTTGAATCTTCTTCTCCACAAATTTCGTTTCTGTCTCACCCGCTTCAATAACTCGCTGAAAAATTTTTCCCTTCCTGGGAAAAATATAGATCTCTTTGTCTTTATTGAACAATCTACATTCAATAAGTAATTCAGGAGAAAAATCCAAATCCTGTGGAGAAAGTTTGGCCCCAGGAACAAGATTGTAAGTAATGTGCTTACCGACATAGCCAACGGTATAGCCATTCAAATCATCTGGCAAAGCACAAAACTCATCAACCGTTAAGGAGATTTTTTCAGTCTTTAGTGTGTGGTACACTTTTATCATTCGGCAAAAAGTTTTA
>JALVCY010000593.1 GCA_027009605.1 Saprospiraceae bacterium | reverse complement strand
AAAAAGACACTACATTTGCTTGGCTTCATGTATAATTCCGGAATTTTGCAAAAATGTTAAACATAAAGTATGTGGATGTTCTAATCTTCAGTGCGTGATTCTTGGCTCACCTGCCGATTCCTATCGGTATTCCGCTTTGCTTCGAGCATTGCGGTTCGTTTGCAAATAATCTTGGGTTGGGTGTCCGCTGATTTTACATTACAGGATAAATCGATTAGATTCCAACCTTTTTTCCACTACATCGACAATCCAATCAGGCTCCATTTCCCGCCAGGGGATGCCATTAAATAGCGTGCCAAAATGGATGTAATGAGCCAATAAATCCCCCATTTCTACTCCAACATGATCAAATGTATCTAAAAAAGCAATCCATCCTCCTTCGCCGATAATTTCTTCATGCCACTCTTCATAATAGTCATCATCTCCTTGATGAAAATTGAGCAAGTTGTCACAGAAGAAGACAAATTTATAGATGCCTTCATCAATCATGGGATTTATTACTTCTCGTTTGATGAGCATGATGTCATTTTGGATAGTATCATTCCACTCACCCAGTAATTCGATTAGGGCAAACTGCCGGTCATAATCTACAAACAATACTTTTAAAAACAAAGTAGGAGAGCCACAGCTATCCCATTGAGGGTGGATGACATAATTATAAATAGCGTCCGAAAATTCAAACTCGCTATTCATCTTTCCAAAAAATGGAGAGGCGGGGTCATCGGCTGCTATGTAATGATCTCTCCATCGAAAAAACGGCTCAATATCATGCATTGGCTAGCACTTACTTGGGGGTTTTGTAGTTTTTATTTTTTTTATAGTGCATGTGGCAAACCGGACAATCACCGGGTTGATTACTGCCACTTCCTTCGCAATGCATGGGGCATATATACTTGGAGTCATATTCTTTATTGGCCACTTCATTGGAAGAAGGAGATGTCGTTGCAGGAGGATTGGAGGACGTTGGTGCGGCACTATCTCCACAGGATGACCAGCCTATTACCACAAGGAATAATATGACCATCAAACTTAGACTTTTATTTTTTTTCATCTGTTTATTTTTTAGATTTTGCGTATTTACTATACACAGAAATGCGCTAAAAGTTCTGCATCTGTACGTAGAACGAATTGGTTTGCGCCAATGAGCCGGTGGAGCATGAATAAATTGGCTCTTGAATGTGTTTATTTAAGTTGGTGACGACAAGGGGAGGGACTGCATCCCCATACTAACAAGAAGTGACCAATCTTCGAGTACCGCACGTCGAATAGCGAATGATGAAGTAAGATAAGTGTAGGATAATTAGGAGGCAGATTACACCCGGTAGGGGAGTAGTGGTTTGGCTCGTCGAGAGTAATGCAAAAATAAGCGTACTGATTACAGAAAAGCTATGATGGTGTAATTACCGATTTGTTTATAACATTGCGCCAAACGTTTGCTTATTTTAAAATCAAGAAAAGACAATGATGGGGTCTAGGGTGGTCAAATAATATGAAAATGACTGTGCGTATTTCTTGTCAAAAAAATAGTGCGCTTGTAATGGACTTTTCTTGAAGTATGGATTCGCTTACTAAAATCAAAAAAAGCAAATGATAGGTATAGCAACTTTTGGGCATTTGCTACGTTCTCATTATCAATAACTTGCGCAAAGTTGTTTTTTTAATATAAATAAACTATCTTTGCCGAAATTTTTTTTAACAAAAAGTCCAAAAATGAGTAAAGCTAAATTTACTAAACCTCAGCTGAAAGATCTTATTGAAGTCTATCAAGCTGAAGTTAAGAAATTAAATTTTCAAATCCAAAACGCTAGAGCAATCATCAAAGGTCTCAAAGAAGATTTGAAAAATGCCCCGGATGCAGAAGTCGCCCAAAAGACTCCTGTGAAAAAAACAACCGCAAAAAAAACACCGGCCAAGAAAGTAACAGCTAAGAAAGCACCCGCTAAGAAGGCTGCGGACAAAAAGGCAACTACAAAAAAAGTTGTAGCCCAAAAAGCACCGGCTAAAAAAGCTACTGCAAAGAGAACCAAGAAAGCAGATGGTCGCAAAGGTAATGCCGGTCGGAAACCTGTTGTTACTGCCTTTGATAATTTCGTTATGACCGCTATCAACGAAGCCGGAAAAGGGTTGGTTAGCTCTGATTTGTTTGTTGCCGTAAAAGCGAAAGCAAAAGCTGCCGGTGAATACAAAGATGATGTAACCACCAAAACATTAATCAATCGTGCTTTGCAGAAATTAGTTAACAAACAAAAAATGTTGGCTAAATTCAAGCATGCCGGTAGAGGCTATGCCTACGGACTTCCTTCTTGGGGAAGCAGAGGGCGACTCAAGCCTGCCTACAAGGCATAATTATTATTTATGAAAAGTGGTAGGGCTTTAAGCCCTACCACTTTTTTTCGTATCGCACAGCTTGTTTGTGCCGTGCAATCTACAAAACAACAACGAAAACAATGCCTTTAGCTACTAGCGGAGAATACCTAGCCAAAACTTTTCAAGGGCTGGAAGATACACTTGCGGAAGAATTAGAACAGCTTGGCGCCACTAATATTAAAGTTAGAAAAAGAGCTGTCTTATTCGAAGCAGATAGGGAGACTTTCTATAAAGCCAACTATCTTAGTCGTGTTGCACTGCGATTTCTAAGACCGGTTCTTAATTTTAGAGCGTCTTCTTATGAAGAGCTTTATCGCAAGATGTACGATGTTAACTGGCCGGATTTTTTGCATTACGACCAGACCTTTGCTATTTCCAGTGTCGTTAATTCTCGTATTTTTGATCACTCCAGATACACTACGCTTAAGACCAAAGATGCCATTGTCGATCACTTTAGAGAAAGATTTAGAAAGAGACCTTTTATCGAAACCTATCAGCCGGATATTCGATTCCATGTACATATTAATGACCGGAATATTAGGCTTTATTTGGATGCGTCCGGTGAATCTTTGCATAAAAGGGGATATCGAAAAGACGATACTTTTCCTGCTCCTTTAAGCGAATGCCTAGCTGCCGGCATGCTTCTGAAAGCCGGGTGGGATGGCTCTAAAGATTTTGTAGATCCCATGTGTGGCTCCGGAACCCTGCTCATTGAAGCGGGAATGATTGCCAGAAATATTGCAGCACAACGGTATCGAGCCTATTTTAGTTTTCACAATTGGTCAGACTTTCAACCCAAACTTTGGAAGAAAGTCAAAGAAGATGCCATCCAAAACGAACGCCTTTTTGAGCATGTTATCAAAGGTTTTGATTACGACCAAAAAGCTCTCAATGCGGCCACAACTAATCTGCGTGGTGCCGGGCTGCGGGGTTATACGGAGCTCACACTACTGGATATTGTTGATATGAAGCCACAAAAAGCCCCCGGATTTTTAATGGTCAATCCACCCTATGGAGATAATATTAAAGTAGATGATATTGACCTGTTATACAAGCAATTAGGGGATATGCTTAAGCAAAAATTCAATCAATGGGACGCTTGGGTCTTTACCGCTAATCTTGATGCTCTCAAAAACATTGGCTTAAAAACTTCCAAACGCATCCCGCTTTTTAATGGCCCTAAAGAAAGCCGGCTTTGTCTCTATGAGATGTATTGATTGGCTTGCGCAAAAATGTTCGAAACAGTGGAGGCTTACTCCGAAAAGGCTGATGCAGTGGTTTGTTCTTGTGTCCACGAAATTTTATTTGGTTGCTTTTTGAATTCAACTTTGGAGCAGACCAACCGTAAAACCATTCAACTCGCATGGAAGAAAAAGTAAATATTTTGGCCGTCGGTGTGCATCCGGATGATATAGAACTGGGTTGTAGTGGTGCGCTACTTCAGCATATCCGGAAAGGATACCAGGTTGGCCTGCTTGATTTGACTCGCGGAGAATTAGGCTCTCGCGGCTCTGCTACTATTCGGACTCACGAAGCCATGAAGGCCGCAGAACTGCTTGGGGCTAAATTCAGGATTCAATTATCCATGCTCGATGGCTTTTTTGAACATAATCCGGCTAATCTCACCTCCATCATCGAAATTATCCGTTATGCCCAACCTGATATTGTTTTGGCCAATGCTTTTTCCGACAGGCATCCTGACCATGGCCGTGCGGGCAAATTAATAGCGGATGCATGTTTTTTGGCCGGTCTCATCAAAATTAAAACCGATTATAAAGGGAATCTCCAAACAGCTTGGCGCCCAAAAAATGTGTATCACTATATTCAAGACTATTACCTAAAACCGGATTTCATAGTCGATATTAGTGATGTGATGTCCCAAAAACTGGAGCTCATTCAGACTTATCGCTCCCAATTTTACAATCCCAAGTCGAAAGAACCTGAAACGCCCATTTCCGGACAAGATTTTCTTGATTTTGTCCAAGCGAGAGCAAAAGATATGGGACGGCCGGCAGGTTATGCCTTTGCAGAAGGATTCCAAACAGCTAAGTCCATCGGTGTCAAGGATTTATTTCATTTGGATTAAAGTCTAAAAATAACCTTTGAAATGGGATTGGACGGTTAAAATACCTCCTGTTTTCGCCTAGAATATTCCTAGTTTGAATGGTCAGCACTCCAATAGTAGATTTAAGGATTGCTTGCGCAAAAAGCAGAAAGCACGGCAAAACTAACTTTTGTTTAATAAAAATATTAAATATTTGAAAAAAATATGTTTTTATTCAATAAGTTTATTATATTGAACACCAAAACTTTATATATTCTAATTTTTTACCATTCTATTTTTCTTCGTTTTTTTTAGACAAAACAGAAAATATCTCCATATATTTGAGAATCCTTTAATGGGTAAACATACTAATTATGAGAAAAATAGGAAGCAAAAAGCCTGCGACCGGTAATGGTTCGACAGGGTCAAACAACAGTACAAATAACTCTGTCAACCAAAAAGGACGAAAGAGAAAAGGAAAACAAAACACCTTCTGTGGAATGCCTACTCCGCAGTAGGTAACCATGGTATGCATATAAAAAAAAGTTCTAAGTCTCTGCTTCATTCTTCTTTGACACCAAAGGAGACCGGTGTTTCTATGCCCTTACTCTTTGCAGAATGTACGAAAAATCTATTTGCGGACTACGAGAAAGCGAAAAAAAGTCTCCAAACCATCCATTCGCTACTTCCTACTCCGCAAATTAGTGATGAAATTACCTACTATCATTATTTAGGTATCTTTCACAACCAATACTACAATTACAAAGAGTCTTTCAAGGCCTTCGAAAAAGGGAAAAAACTGCTTGATTCTTTTGTCCATTTCGATCGAAAGGCAGAATTCTACATTGATTTCATCGCTACCTACATGAATTTGGATCTTTTGGAAGAAGCTTCTTTGCTTATTGCGGAAGTGGAAACCTTCATTCATGAAAAGCCCGGTTCGTTGCTTAAGCCAAAGCTTCTGTGTAGAGAAGGCTATCTGAATATTTTGCTTTCGCAATGGTCTGATGCGACTCGTTTGCTTTTTCAGGCGCTCCAATTGTTTTATGAGTCAGAAGCCTTGCTTTCTATTCAAGATTATAATTGCATTTCATTGATTCATAGTGGGTTAGGTCAGATTTATGAAAAAACCAATGATCCGGAGAAATCAAAAGAGTCTTATCTGCAGGCCATTCATATCAGTCAAAAACACCACCTAAATACTAGGTTGGGCTGGTATCATCTGAGTGCGGGCAATGCTTTCGCAATGCTTGGAGACACGGAAATGGCCATCTCTTATTTTAAAAAGGCACTGCTCGACGACACAGATCAAAACAGAGATGTTCGAGCCTCTGCTTTCGCCAATTGGGGCAACTGTCTGTTTAATATTGATATGCCGGATTTTGCCCTAGACCTTTATAATAAAGCCGAAAATATTTATAAAACAAACCCATCTAGGAATTATAATAACTTAGCCCTGATTCACAAATGGAAAGCTTTACTTTTTGCGCAAGCTAAAGACTACGCCAATGCTTCCGGCCATCTCCAAAAAGCACTTGCTTTTGCAAAAAAAACCGAGAACTACAGAGAATTGGCCAATATCTGTGAAGAAACGGCAAAGCTTTATGCCCATACCGAGCACTTTGATATTGCCTATGATTACCAAGTGCTCAAAGCAGAATATGAAGAAAAATACGCCAATCATACCAAGGAGCAATCCATCAGAGAGCTCACCATTAAATATGCTTCCGAAAAGAAAAAACAAGAAATAGAGACGCTGAAATATCAAGCTAAAGCCTTGCAACTCAAGGCTTTACGCGCACAGATGAATCCCCATTTTCTATATAATGCGCTGAATTCTATCCAGAATTTTATTGCAAGAAACAACAAAGACCAAGCAGCTTCCTACTTATCTAGTTTTTCCATGCTCATGCGCAAAAGTCTGGAGTTTTCTGAGTTGGAGACCATCTCACTAGAAAAAGAAATTGATTTTTTGGAACACTATCTTTATATCAATAAACATCTGAGATTTCGTGACCGACTTAACTACGAAGTAACGGTCAGTCCGGATTTGGTTGATGAATATATTGAGATTCCTTCGATGATTGTACAGCCTTACGTCGAAAATGCTATCGAACACGGTTTGCGCAGCTTAGATGCCGGGCTCATTACTGTCTCATTTGACTTGTACGATGAGGATACCATCCGCTGCATCGTCGCAGATAATGGTATCGGCCGTGTCAATGCAGCAGAAAATAAGAATAAAAATCCGGAGCTTCAACTACACAAATCTAAAGGTACTCAAATCACCTTAGATCGTTTAAGAATGATTGCCAGTAAGTTTCAACCTGATGAGCTTGTGAAAATTGAAGATAACAACACTTCAGGAGATGGTCAAAACATTGGGACAAAAGTCACCGTCTTGATTCCATTGACTTAGGCTAATAAGATGTTTGGCCTTTTTTGGTTCTTTGACAAATCCCGTGAAAAATGAGTATTTCCAAGAATAATGCAAAATATTTAAATCCATAAAGTCCCTATTTCCAAAGCTACCATGCTAACACAAGCCGTATAAGAATAAATTTATATATCCGGGGGCAGTAAGGTTTTGTCCCCTACATTTCGATAAATATCACAGTGATTTGACTTGAAAAATTAGCCCCTACTTGACTTTAGCCGTATTTTTGTAACTGTTTAGCTAGGACTATTTTGGTCAAAAAATGCCCTTTTTGCGCCTGTTTTTACTAAAATTTTCTCATGTAGGGACGCACGGCCGTGCGTCCCTACGTCAACATCCACAAAAATGCCTATTTTTTGCCTTAAAATAGGGGCATCTAAATAGTTACGTATTTTTTTTATTTTTATTTGTTCAGTTAATGGGGCTAAAGCCCCTAATTGTTTTGCTTTCAGTCCGTTGGTTAAAACCAACGGTAAAGAAAAATCAACGGTAAAGCAAACCCAAAGCTTGGCACTAAATCTCGCCGGTACTTCCGAATTCATTCGGGAGATGGAGAGTAAGCTTTTGTCAGCCAAATAAATTTGGCTGCTACCAAATCAATGGGGCTAAAGCCCCTAATTGTTTTGCTTTCAGTCCGTTGGTTAAAACCAACGGTAAAGAAAAATCAACGGTAAAGCAAACCCAAAGCTTGGCGCTGAATCTCGCCGGTACTTCCGAATTCATTCGGGAGATGGAGAGCAATCTTATTTCAGCCAAATAAATTTGGCTGCTACCAAATCAATGGGGCTAAAGCCCCTGATAATTTTGCTTCTTGTGTCCGTTTGTTAAAACCAACGGTAAAGAAAAAT
>JALVCY010000592.1 GCA_027009605.1 Saprospiraceae bacterium | reverse complement strand
GTTCAAGGAGTAAGATCTCTTTCCTGCCTTCACCTTTGACCCTTCACCCTTCACCCTTCACCTTTAACGGCGTTCAAGGAGTAAGATTTCTTTGCTGCCTTCACCTTTGACCCTTCACCCTTCACCCTTCACCTTTTACCTTTTACCTTTAACGGCGTTCAAGGAGTAAGATCTCTTTCCTGCCTTCCCGTTACACCGTTATACCGTTACACCGTTATACCGTTACACCGTTATACCGTTATACCGTTACACCGTTACACCGTTATACCGTTACACCGTTACGCTTGTAAGCCTTCATGGTATTCATCATCAGACCGAGTACCGTCATGGGGCCTACGCCGCCGGGGACGGGAGTCATGAAGGAAACTTTTGGCGCAAGCCCTTCAAAATCAACGTCTCCAACCAATCTATATCCCCGTTTGCGGGAAGCATCATCAACCCGGTTGATACCCACATCAATGATAACCGCTCCATCTTTAACCATGTCAGGCTTTAGAAATTCCGGGATGCCGATGGCGGCAATGATGATGTCGGCCCGGAGAGTGTGCGCCTTTAAATCTTGAGTCCGACTATGCACCAAGGTAACGGTGGCATTGCCGGGATTGCTTTTTCGCGAAAGCAAAATGCTCATCGGTGTGCCTACGATATTACTGCGACCGATGACGACCACTTCTTTGCCCGAAGTTTCGATACCATAATGCTCCAGCATCAATAAAATACCGTAAGGTGTAGCCGGTAAAAAAGAGTCCATACCCTGTGCCATCTTGCCAAAATTCATGGGGTGAAAACCGTCCACATCCTTGTCCGGATGAATTGCCAAGAGCAGTTTTTGTTCATCAATGTGATCCGGCAAAGGTAATTGTACGATATAACCGTCTATGGCGGGATTTTGGTTCAAGTCGTCTATGATGCTCAGCAATTCCGCTTCCGGTACATCCGCCGGGCGACGGATTAAGGTCGATTCAAAGCCGGCTTGCTCACAAGAGCGCACCTTATTGCGTACATAAGACTCACTAGCCGGGTTATTGCCCACCAAAATTGCCGCTAAGTGTGGACGGCGATGACCTTCAGCCGCCAATTGATCCGTTTTTTGACGCAAGTCATCTTTGAGCCGGTTGGCTAATCCTTTACCATCAATGATTTTCATAATCCGTGTTTTGGGCAAAAATAAGATAAAATGGGAGTAATAATGATGATATGGCTCACCATCCTTAAGTTTGGGTATATCGGTGTATTGGTTTTTGGGTGTAGGGGCTACTCAATTCTAATCTTGGTGAAATGTAAATCGTTAAGAGTCAATGGTTTATAAAAAAAAATGGATGGTCTCTCCGGGAAATACAGGTCGAAAACAAGAGCCATACAACACAGCATTTTTTTTCATAAGCTCCCAAAAACTTCAATAATAGCAGGTTTTACGTGTAGTGAGACTTGAGCAATCCTATTTTTTGGGGGGCAAAAACTCTGCTATTTGGGTGAAAAGTAGCCCATAACAATCATTTTACAAAATATACTAATCATTATATTTTAAGGTCTAACCCTTTCGTAATCAGAATATTATAAGGTTTATTTGTAATTGGCATCATAAAATTAGGGCGATAAAGGGCTAAACATTTATTTATTTTTCATACCTTTATCCAGCAATCTTATTTTCTAACTTCAAAATGGATTTATGATCAAATTTTCATTTACACGAACAGCTCTACTATTTTGTTTTCTTTCTCTTTCCGTTTTTGCCTTCGGTCAAAATACGGTCAGCGGCATTGTGACTGATGCCGGTACCGGAGAAACATTGATAGGAGCTAGTGTCCTTATCAAGGGCACAGTCAGGGGTACAGTCACGGATATTGATGGTGCTTATACTTTACATTCCAAAGTACACCTGCCCTATACATTGCAATTTTCCATGGTCGGTATGGAAACCAAAGACGTCGAAGTAACCGATGCCAATGCCACGGTTAATGTATCTCTGAATACGCTCGCTATTCAGGGCAATGAAATCGTCATTTCTGCTTCTAGAATGGAAGAGAAAATATTGGAATCTCCGGTTACTATCGAAAAATTGGACTTGTTGGCTATCCAACAATCTTCTTCTCCGGATTATTATGATGAAATCAACACGCTTAAAGGTGTGCGCTCTGCTTCGGGTAGTATGACATTTACATCCTACAATACTAGGGGGTTTGCGGCTATCGCCAACACTCGATTCGTACAATTAATGGATGGCATGGACAATGCCGCGCCTTTATTGAACTTCCCGACCGGTAATGTAGTCGGTATCTCCGAATTGGATATTGCCAATGTGGAGCTCGTACCCGGTGCGGCTTCTGCACTTTATGGACCGAATGCCTTCAATGGTATCTTATTGATGAATAGTAAGAGCCCGTTTGATTATCAAGGGCTGAGCGCCCAAATCAAGGCAGGACTGACTCAGTCCACTACTGCTGAAAAAGAATTTGACCCAAATTACTCTGATTATAATGATCCAATGGGCCAAGTATCTATCCGTTGGGCTCAAAAAATCAATGACAAATGGGCGTACAAATTTAACTTCTCGACCTTACAAGCCAAAGATTGGGTGGCTGATAATTACCGTATTGATAGACCTTCCGAAGGAGACGGTACCGTTAAGTATGGTGCTCCCAATTTTGATGGCGTCAACCTTTACGGGGATGAGACGCAGATTTTCTTGCCTTTTAATGCTTCTCCTGATCCGGTGAATGCACCTAACTTAAACACGTTGCTGGCTTCGCAGCTTGCCGCCAAGTTTGGGGATCCGGCGCTTTTTCCCGTTTTTTCTGCAAAGTTAGATAAACTCAAGCCTATTCAATTGACCCGTACCGGCTTGAAAGAAGCTGATTTGCTAGATAGTAGAGATGCTACCAGTATCAAAGCATCTACTGCCCTGCACTACCGGATTAATGACAAGTTAGAAGCCAGTTATAGCTATCGCTACGGTAATGGCGGGACTGTCTATCAAGGTAGTGAACGGTACGTTTTACGCAATTTTATACAGCAGTATCATAAGTTAGAACTTCAGGGAGCGAATTTTTTCATCCGGGGTTATACATCCGGTACGGATGCCGGTAAATCATATAACTTGACGGCGTTGGGCGGTTTGGCCAATGAAAAGTTATCGCCTACAAAAGCTCAATGGATTCCAACTTATCTTGGGACTTACATAGGAGGCTTGCTAACGGATCCTACGATTACGGATTTGTCAAACATTGATCCTAAGACTATTGCTAAATATCATGCAGCGGCAAGAGCCGCAGCAGACGCAAATGTCGCCAAACCGGGAAGTGAAGCTTTTCAAAATGCAGTCAACTCTGTTAGAAATGGATTATTCCAAAAGGGGGGAGCCGGATTTATTGATGATTCCCACCTGTATCATGTAGAAACCAATATTAATTTGAGCAGTCTGTTTAATGATGCGGTCGGCGTACAAATTGGGGGTAACTGGAGACAGTACGACTTGTTCTCTGATGGTACCATCTTCAACGAAGACCCGGACGGCACCGGCAAAAACAGCCGAATCAAAATTAACGAGTTTGGGGTATATACGCAATTTCAGAAAAAATTCATGAGTGACCGTCTAAAAGCGACGGCTTCTATCCGCTATGATAAAAATGACAACTTTGACGGTAACGTCACGCCTAGAGTCTCTTTTGTTTATTCAGCCGGAGAGAAGAGGCAGCATAATTTTAGAGCTTCGTTTCAGACCGGATTTAGAAATCCATCTACTCAGGCGTTGTACATTTACTTCCCAACCACTAATATTATCATCGGTACTTCTAAAAAGAACTCCGAACGGTATGGCCTGACCGGCGGGAATGCTTGGACAAAGTCTTCTTACGACAATTATCAATTGGCGCTTTTGGCCGGGCAAAGCCCTGACGATGCCAAAAGGCTGCTCAAAACCATTGATTTGGATTATGTGAAGCCGGAAAATCTGATGGCCTTTGAAGTGGGGTATAAAGGAATCATGATGGACAAGTTGATGGCTGACTTTAATGTCTATTACAACATCTACAACAACTTCATCAACCAGCAAAATGTCATCAATAAGAATCCGGTCATGCAAAGAGGAAAAACCATTGCTCCGGGACAATCTTTCAGAGTCTATTACAATGAAGACCGGCAAATTACATCTTATGGGGTGGGATTAGGCTTGGCTTATAGCTTGCCAAAGAGTTTTAAATTGACCGGTAACGTTTCTTACCAAGATTTTTCTTATGAAGGGAAAAGTGGTAATTCTCTTGTCCCTGATGATTTTGAATCGGGTTTTAATATGCCTAAGCTTATGTTTAATGTGGGGATTGCTAACCGAAAGCTTGCCAAGAATCTTGGTTTTGGGCTATCCTATAAGTGGTCTGATAAATTCAGATGGGAAAATTCATTCGGTAATGGAATTGTCCCGGCTTATGGCAGCTTAAACGGGCAAATTAGCTATAAGCTAAAATCTTGGCAGTCCACCATTAAATTGGGTGGTTCTAATCTTCTTAAAAAGGAATACATCACCAATATCGGTGGCCCTTGGATAGGTAGAACCATCTTCTTGTCTTGGACTTATGATCAATTTGGCAGATAATTTTCTGCTTTCGCAAAAAAAAAATCGCATACTTCCGGGTATGCGATTTTTTTTTGTAACCATCGCCCCCTTAATGGCCTTGTCAACTTCAGTTGCAGGCTGACGCAGGCGGTAGCAACAATAATTCTTCTTCAATAAAAAACAAGACCCCAAGCCGGCTTTAGCCGCATTTTTTTTGTATTTTCTTGGCAAGTCAATGGGGCTAAAGCCCCTTGTAGGCTTGCTTCCTGTGTCCGTTGGTTAAAACCAACGGCAAAGTAAAACCAACGGCAAAGCAAAACCAACGGCAAAGCAAGCCCAAAGCTTTGCACTAAATCTCGCCGGTACTTCCGAATTCATTCGGGAGATGGAGAGCAAGCTTATTTCAGCCAAATAAATTTGGCTGCTACCAAGTCAATGGGGCTAAAGCCCCTTGTAGGCTTACTTCTTGTGTCCGTTGGTTAAAACCAACGGTAAAGTAAAACCAACGGTAAAGTAAAACCAACGGCAAAGCAAGCCCAAAGCTTTGCACTAAATCTCGCCGGTACTTCCGAATTCATTCGGGAGATGGAGAGCAAGCTTATTTCAGCCAAATAAATTTGGCTGCTACCAAGTCAATGGGGCTAAAGCCCCTTGTAGGCTTACCTAACGGGAAGGCATTCACACACCCTAGGTTTGGGGGTAGCCTATTTTTTGAGCCATTCTTTACTTCTTAACTCATAATTCTGCATTCTTGACTCTAAATTCCCGTTAGGAAGAGCAGGATATAAGATTTACGAAATACGATTTTATAACTTTCCAAAGTTTCAAACTTTTGGAAAGTTATCATCAAAGTTAAACTGTTGGAAAGTTACTACCTAGGGAAATAGAAAAAGCCTATCTTTGTACAAAGCCTAAGCATTTTATGTCCGTTTCGAAGAAAAGCATTCAGGAAGTATTAGAGACGATGCAAATTGAAGATGTCGTGTCTGAATTTGTCAGTCTCAAAAAGTCGGGTCCTAGACTCAAGGGACTCTGCCCTTTTCATAATGAAAAAACCCCTTCTTTTACCGTGACGCCTTCCTTGAATATGTATAAGTGCTTTGGCTGTGGAAATGGGGGCGATGCCGTCAAATTCTTGCGAGAACACGAGAAGTTTACCTTTATCGAAGCCATCGAATGGCTGGCCGCCAAGTACGGGATTACACTCGAAAAAACGGTCTATTCGGACGAACAACAACTTAAGTATAAGGAAGAAGAAAGCCTGTATATCGTTAATAAATTTGCGCAAGACTACTTTGTGAGACAACTAAAGGAAACCGATGAAGGTCGCAGAATTGCTCTCCAATATTTTAAAGAACGGGGTTTCCGGGACGATATAATCGAGAAATTCGGGCTGGGTTATACGTCTTCTGAACGGGAAGGCTTGAAGCAAGTCGCTCTAAATCAAGGGTTTAAGGAAGAGTCTTTGAAAAAATTGGGGCTCATCTCCCGGACTAGCGGAATGGACTTCTTTCGTAACCGGGTGATGTTTCCGATTAAGAGTGTGTCGGGCAAGGTCATTGCTTTTGCCGGAAGGATTATGGGCAACCATAAAAAAGCACCTAAGTACATCAATTCGCCGGAAACAGAGATTTACATCAAAAGCAAAATCGTCTATGGCATCTATGAAGCCAAAAAAGCCATTCGGAAAGAAGAAGAATGCCTTTTGGTGGAAGGCTATACCGATGTGATTTCGCTTCATCAAAACGGTATTGAAAATGTGGTGGCCTCCTCGGGCACTTCGCTTACCGTCGAGCAACTCCAACTGATTAAACGCAACACCTCTAATCTGAAAATTATCTACGATGGGGATGCCGCCGGAGTCAATGCGGCTTTGCGGGGATTGGATTTGGCCTTGGAGCAGGATTTGAATGTCAAGATTGTGATGTTGCCGGATGGGGATGATCCGGATTCGTTTATCAAGAAGGTGGGGGCTACCGTCTTTCGGTCTTTTATTACCGAGAATGCGGATGATTTTATCTTTTTTAAGCTGAAATTGCTGGAAAAGGATGCCACGGATCCGGTGAAGAAGACGGAAATGATAAAGGATATTATCAATTCTATCGGTAAAATTCCGGATCCACTCAAAAGAAATTTATATACCAAAGAGTGTGCACAAAGACTCCAAATTGATGAAGCCATTTTGATTGGAGAAGTCAATAAAGTGGTCAAAGCTCAGGTCTTTAACCGCCAAAAGGAAATGAATCGTTTGCAGCGGGAAAGAGAACGAAAGGCTCGACAAGCACATTCCACTAAAACCGGTGATCCTTCTTTCCCGCCAGAACCACCCCCGTTTTTCCCGGAAGGGGAGATGCCCCCACCGGATGAACTAGCCGGTGATTTTGCCGCACCTAAAAAGACGGAGCAGAATCCATCTTACTTTGCTGAGAAGGAGATTGTTCGGGTATTGATTCAGCATGGGGATAAGCAACTCCTTACGGAAAATATGACTGTAGCAGAGTATGTGGTGGCTCAAGCGGGGGAGATTTTTGATGAATTTGAACATCCTGTTTATAAAGAAATAGTCTTGCATTGCAGGCATCTGGTGCAAAAAGGAAAGACCGTAAATTATAAAACATTTTCGATTCATGAGAAAGACTCCTTTCGCGAAATCGCCCAAGAATTAATCATATCCAAGTATGATATGAGCCCGAATTGGGAAACCAAGCTGGGTATTACACTGCGCACTCAACCCGTGCGAGAAGAGAATTTCCGAAAGGATACTATCTTGGAAGTAAAAAAACTTAGACTGCTGTGGCTTAAAAAAATAGCCAAACAAAATACAGAACGGATTAAAAATCTACCCAAAGATGACGCTGATGCCATGCTGAAATTATTGAAAACTCAGCAAAAAATTAACGCTGCCATCACTCAATTGAGCAAGGAATTAAATCAGGTTATTTTATAGGTGTTTTTTTTTAAGAAAAGGGTAATTGAGTATTTGGCATCATCTCTTTTTTCATAAGTCCTTATCTTTGTGGAGCTTAGGTATCAGTTTTCTCTATAACCTAGGACGTGCCATTCGTTTTTTTTCTTAATTTTTGTGAGACCATTCTGTCCACTTGCTATGTAGCCTGTCCTATGTAGTCGGGTAGGGGATGATTCCACATCTAAAAAAAAACGCTATGAATAAGT
>JALVCY010000591.1 GCA_027009605.1 Saprospiraceae bacterium | reverse complement strand
CTTTCGTCAATATCTTGCCTTTCGATGAAGTCGAAGAAAGACTTGATTCCAAACCTAAAACCAAAAAGAAAGCTACACCTAAAATCGTTGAAGAAAAACCCGTTGCAGAAGTGAAGGTAGAAACTCCGGTTGTAGAAGAGACTGTAGAAACTCCGGTTGTGGAAGATACCATCTTAGCCTTCGATGCTCCTGCTCCCGAAGTCGTAGAAGAAAAACCGGCTAAAGTCGAAACTCCGAAAGGAATCAAATTTGATGACCTGAAAGTTGTAGAAGGTATCGGCCCCAAAATCGCCGAACACCTTATCAACGGTGGCATCGACACTTGGCAAAAATTAGCCGACGCACCAGTAGAAAGATTGAAAGAAATCTTAACCGCCGCCGGCCCAAGATACCAAATGCACAACCCATCCACCTGGCCACAACAAGCTAAACTTTGCGTGGAAGGCAAATGGGATGAATTGAACGAATTGCAAGATCGCCTGGATGGCGGTGTTGATAAAGGGTAAATTTAACATATCCATTTACATATCCGAAAACACTCATTGGTCTTGGCTGGTGGGTGTTTTCTTTATTTTGTTTGTTCAGCTGTTCAATTGTTCAACTGAAAGTACTGGAAATCAACTAGTTATTTGAATCAGTCAATTAAACAATTACTCCTACCCAGTGCAAGCGAACGCCGAAGACAAATGAACAATCCGCCGGTATCAGACAGGTTAAACACATTATGAATCCCACATTATGCCACACTCAAATCATATTATTAGGATGGCTCAAAAAGACATAACTACATGGCGTAATAAGCCTTTCTTGGCAAGCATTGTACTTTTCCTATTGTTGGCAATTGTTCTGCTCCCTTACTATCGCTTCCAAATCAATCCTGATGGCATTTCATATATAAGTATTGCACAAAAATATGTATCCGGAGATTTAAGAAATGCACTAAATGGCTATTGGAGTCCGATGCTTTCATGGCTCTTGACCCCTTTTATTTTTTTGGGAGTCCCCCCAACCCTAGCCCCCAAATTGCTCTCCATACTCATTGGTTTTTTCACCCTATTCCAATTCCAAAAAATTGTTTACAGGCTTCAATTCACTCCAATACTGGCTTATGCTTCTCTACTAACCAGCACTATAGTCATTATGTTTTTTGCTCTAATTCTCATCACACCAGACTTATTATTTGTGAGTTTATCTTTATGGTATCTTCATCAAGTAAGTGACCCTAAGTCAAAACCCATAAAAATTGGAATCATCGGAGCACTCCTATATTACGCCCGAAGTTTTGGTCTCCCTTTTTTCTTGGCCCACTTTTCAGTTACCACTATAATTTTCGCCCTAAAAGGACATCCTAAAAAGCCAATAAAGACCATCCTAAAAAACTATGCTTTAACGATGGTGACCTTCCTAGTCCTTATCTCTTTTTGGGTAATCTCAATCAGCAAAAAGTATGACCATTTTACCATCGGCAATAGTGGGCACTATAATTTTACCCTAATCAGCCCTGAGTCAAAAGGGCACTTAGTCCATTACGTTGGATTTATACCACCACCTAACCATACTGCAATAAGCGCATGGGAAGACATATCCTATGTAAAAACCAGCAGTTGGGAGATGTTCAGCTCTGGCCAATCCATCTTTTTTTATGCAAAAATCATCGTTGACAATATATTCTTAGCTATTGATTTCCTTTTTCACTCTTCCGTACTTGCCATCCCCATATTACTCTTGTCCCTTCATTTTATTTACAAAAAAAGAGAACACCCCAAATTCGCCGTAATTAGCTTATTTTTAGTAACCATTGGAATACTCACTATGGGCTATGCGATGATTTACATGGAATACAGATATATATGGCTAAACACACTAATCATCACACTATTAGGCTTTCTACTCTTGAAAGAGTACTTCCAAAC
>JALVCY010000590.1 GCA_027009605.1 Saprospiraceae bacterium | reverse complement strand
CTTGCGTTTTCACAAAGGTAATCACCCGCTCTTTGCTTACGCTAAAAAATCCTTTTTGCGGAAGCAAGTCAACCGGATAAGGAATGATATTGTAGGCCGGCGTCAAATCAAAAAAGACAGGCTTGGACGTGGTGCATCCCAGCCCTAAAAGGACAAAGGTGAGTAGTAGGAGATTGCATTTCATGGGTTGGTGGTTTTACCGAAGTTTCGGTACATTGGTATAGCGGTTTAACGGCATGGTGGTCTAATCGTTAGAATAATTATGTTCCCGATTTTTTAACTTTCCAAAAGTTCTAAACTTTTGGAAAGTTAAATTAAAAATCAAATCAAAGCCTGCTCCAAGTCAGCAATAATATCCTCCACGTCTTCGATACCGACAGAAAAACGAACCATTTCGTCTGTGATGCCGGCTTCTTCCCGTTCTGCTTTAGGGATGGAAGCATGGGTCATGGAAGCGGGATGTTGGATTAAGGTTTCGATGCCCCCGAGAGAAACGGCCAAAAGAGCTAATTTGACATGATTCATCATGTGCACGCCGGCTTCAAAACCGCCTTTCAAGCCAAAACTAATCATGGCACCCGGCCCTTTCATCTGTTTTTGCGCAAGCGCATATTGCGGAAAAGACTTTAATCCCGGATACAACACCCACGCTACTTTGGGATGTGCTTCCAGATATTCGGCTACTTTTTGCGCATTTTCTTGGGCTCGTCCGACTCTGATGGCTAGGGTTTTTACTCCGCGAATGACCATATAGGCCTGATGTGGATCCATATTCCCCCCAAGGAAGGACATGGTTTTATGGAGTTTAGCCCGGAGTTCCGGTGTCTTGGCGATGACGGCTCCGGCCACAATATCTGCATGGCCATTAATGAACTTGGTCATAGAATGCAACACCAAATCCGCCCCCAAATCCAATGGATTTTGAAGCAGCGGACTAGAAAACGTATTGTCCACACAAACCAAGATGCCATGCGCTTTCGCCAAACGGCTAACGGCTTCAATATCAGTGAGTTCCATCGTCGGATTAGACGGAGTTTCGAGATAAATCAACTTTGTATTGGGACGTACTGCTTGCGCAAAATTATCCACTTTGGTGGCATCAATAAAATCTGATTGTACCCCAAATCCGGCAAATAAGGTCTCCATCACCATCCGGCTAGGGCCATACAAGGCACGTCCTGCGATCATGTGGTCTCCCTGCTTTAAAAAGGCCGCAAATACCGTAGAAACTGCCGCCATCCCCGAGGCAAAAACCACCGAGCCGGCACCATGCTCCAATTCCGCCAATTTCTTTTCCAACACATCAATCGTCGGATTACCGATTCGGGTATAGATATAGCCTTTTCCTTTCTTGGCAAATAAATCCGCTCCCTGCTGTGCCGAATCAAAACCGAAGGTGGAAGTCTGATAAATAGGGGTCACGGCACTCCGGAATTCATCCTTAAAGTCTCCACCGTGAATTAATTGGGTATTAAAACCTTTGTCTTTTGTGTCCATAATTTTCTTTTTAGAATGGACACAAATGTACTATTTTTTTGGGTAGTTTTATGGGGCAAATGAATGAAGTATGTCATTGATGGATTGTTTTCTGTTCAATTGTTGAGCTTACGACTAAATGTCGGATATAATGGGATAAACATTCCGGCTCACCAAGCACTATGCGGCCTCGCTCGTTAGGCCATGCAGGTCGCTACGTCCAAAAGTGAAGAGTTGAGTTTGCTCCGAAAAGTCGGATTTGGTGGATTGTTCTAATTTCCACAAAATTTTACTTGGTTTTCTCCTTTATTTTAACCCTCTAAATCCCGCTTGAAATGGGGAGTTATGGTAAACCAAATAAAATTTTGTTCCGTGCTTTAATTTCCGGCAGCGTGGACTTTTCGGAGCGGATTCAGAGTTTTAAGCTTCATTTTCAAACTTGCTTTTGAAGCTCAATAGGAGATTGCTTGGCAGAAGATACAAAACTTTTTTGATTCTGCAGGTTAAAACCCTGCTCTTTAAATGGTATCAGCCTGCAAGGCTTAACCAGCGCATTTTAGTTTTTGGGGGTGATAGCGATGTTATTGGCAAACTGTGTCCCGGCAAGGCCATTAGATTCGCACAACTATTTATATTTTCGCTCTCCCCTAAGCAGCACTTACCTAATTTTTTGTATTTTTGCAATAGAATACACTTATCAGACTCATCAAAAATAAAAAAAATGACAATGAAAAAATTAACAATGCTTTTCGCTCTTATCCTCTTTAGTGCGATTCTTCGAGCTCAAACGACCCATATTGGCGTAGATTCTACTCACGGTTGTGCCCCTTTTGGACTTACCTTCACCAACCTAGACACGACCGGTGGAAACTGGACTTGGTATTTTGAAGGAGGAACACCTTCCTCTTCTTCTCTCCCGGTACAAGAAGTCCTTTATGACAATCCGGGACACTTTTTGGTCGAACTATCTAATGGCGACTCATCAATGACAGAGCAGCTATGGATTGATGTATTTCTTCCTGAAATTGAAACATTTTCTCAGCAAATCAATGGGAATATTGTCAGTTTTCATCAAAACAATTATGCTCTAAACTATCATTGGGACTTTGGAGATGGCACTACTTCGCAAGAAAAAAATCCGACACATACATACGATTTCACGGGCGTCTATTACGTCTCGCTATCCTATACGACTATTTGTGGGGAGTTTTATACTGCGAGCCAGATTTTTATCGACAGTGTTCTTACCCCCCATATTCTTCCTGCAAACGCCAGTGGATGTGCGCCTTTTTCGGTTGATTTCGAGCAAGCCAATATCGACAATCCAAATGATTGGACTTGGTATTTTGAAGGCGGCGACCCTAGTACTTCTACGGATTCTTTCCCTTCGGTCACTTTTAATCAGCCGGGCAATTATTCGGCCTATTTGGTCAGTACTTCCGGAGATACCCTGACTTCGCACATTATCGTCAATACAAACCCAATCATTGATTTTGTAGCCACCATTTCCGGCACGGATGTATCCTTCGTTGCAGACTCTCTGCCTTACCATCAATATCAATGGGATTTTGGAGATGGAAGCTCACAAATCACCGACAGCCTTGTTAACCATCGCTACTCTGCTGCCGGCACCTATACCGTAACCTTAACATATCTTAGCTTTTGTGGCTACTCAACCATCACCAAAGACATCACCATTACAGATGGTATTGCTGTGGATGCAACAGAAGGATGCGCCCCTTTAACCCTTACCTTCACTAATGTCAATACCCAAAATGCCGGCTGGAGTTGGATTTTTCCCGGTGGGACTCCGGCGACTTCAACAGCTGCATCACAAGAAGTGACCTTTGCCAATCCCGGTACTTATCAAGTGACACTCTCAGATGCCAATTCAAACATTATCCAGCAGCTAGAGATTGTGGCCGCTTCCGGTACTAATGACGGTTTTTCGACGCAAGTCACAGACAACACTGTTCAGTTTACTAACCTGAACTCTCCGGCTCCAAATACCCTATACATTTGGGACTTTGGAGATGGGACTAACTCTACAGAGCCCAATCCTACGCACGTCTATTACAACATCGGCAATTTCGTTGTTACCTTAGCCAAGTCAACATTATGCGGTGAATTTTCGGTAATGGACACGGTTACGATTAATTATGTTGACAGCCCAATCATTCCTATTGATACGACCATCACCCAGTTTGTCCGCAATATGGTCACCGGCAACAAGCAAGGCGTCACCAATGTGACGGGACAATTTACCCCAATGTCCATTGGTACCTTCGAAGATTTTGCCCCCAACGCCATCGACCTAGACAAAGGAGTCATCTTATCTACCGGTAACATTCTTGATGCTATTGGTCCCAATATTACGGGCAATAAAAGCACACATTTAGAGATTCCGGGGGATTCTACACTTCAAAATTATACGACCGGTAACACCTTTGATGCCACCTTCATTGAATTCGATTTTGTTCCTTCCACTAATGTAATTAACTTTAGCTATGTCTTTGCCTCCGAAGAGTACCCGGAATATGTCGGTAGCCCATATAACGATGTCTTTGGATTTTTTATCAGCGGGCCCGGGATTGTAGGAGAACAAAACATTGCCTTTTTGCCCGGCCTAGACATCCCGGTCACCATCAACAATGTGAATGACCAAACGAATACTAGCTTTTATAAGTCTAATGTCTCCCCAAATCCTATTGCCCATCAAGACTTACAATATGACGGGCTGACCATCCCACTTGTTGCGGAAGCGGTAGTACTCCCGACAGAAACCTATCACATCAAAATGGGGGTTGCAGATGTAGGAGATGACATCTTTGACTCTGCAGTATTCCTTAAAGCTAACTCATTTCAAAGCAAACCTTTGGTCTTTAACTTTGATTTTACCGAAGGCAATTATGAAGAAGTCCTTTATGAAGATTCCTCGTCTTTGAAAATTTCGGCAACCTTGCCCCATCCTGCTCAGCAAGACTTCACCTACCACTTTTCCTATACCGGAGACGCTCAAGTAGGTAGCGATTATATTGCGCCACAATCTTTCACTTTCCCGGCAGGAGAGACTACAGCTTCTTTCAAAATCAAGGCTTTGGCAGACGATGCCGTAGAAGATGACGAAACAATCCAATTGGTTATTCAAGAAACGCAAGACACCATCACCATTACCATAAAAGACCAAACCGTAGTCGGTCACCATGCGCCTGAATCCATCAACACTATTAATTTTACTCCTAATCCGGCACACGATGTATTTGCCTTACCGGCCGGATTGAAGGCGGAATCTGTTGAGATTTTCTCCCTTGCGGGAAAAAGAGTACGCCTTTACCTAACGGATTTTGATCACATGGATATTTCTAATTTACCTTCCGGAATGTATTCTGTTTCGGTACATGCGGTAGATGGAAATTGGGTTGGGAAATTAAGAATTGAATAGGCAAATAATACACTGCGGGGGCATCACAAGGATGCCCCCGACGGTGTATTATGATTAAATCGCCGCCAGCTTAGACATCGCTTCAAACTCCCCTTTAGAAATATTTTTAAGTATTTCCGAAGCTTCGTCGATATAGCTAACATCATCATATTCCCCCGCTTTCATGAATAAGTCCGCTACCTTTGTCCACCATTGAGCTATTTCTACAAAATCAAGATGCGCTTCATGGATGGCATTAATCTTGAGCAATTCATAAGCTTCCTTCAAAAAATCCCGGTACAAATTCCGAAAAATAGCGCCTCCCGTCCCGCCATTTTCCATTAACATCGCCGTGGTCTGAAAATCCCGTTTTCTATCTTCGCTTCGAGCAAACCATTTTTTGATTTCCGAGCTGGTTTTGAAAATACCTTTATAGCTGATATTTTTGATGGGTGGATTGAGATATTCCTTGGCATTATTCGTGATGGCCTTTTTTACGGCTTGCGCCAAATCCGTCATCTCTCCCGATGGTTGGATGGTATAGACTAAGTTTTTGGAAGACATCGGGCCTTTTTCGCTTCGGGCTAATTCCAAGCTCTTTAAACTGGTTTTTACCTCCCCGCCCTGTTGTCGGGTATCCACCAAAAAAGCATCTTCATCATCATAGCCGTACATCGCCACATAATGCCCGGCAAAGTGGATTTTATTGGTAAAATATTCTAAATGATAGCAGTCCAATTTTAGACCAACCGCCTGATTATTTTGAAGGTATTTTTCTACATTTTGCCAAGCCTTCTTTTTGGATGATGTTTCCAAGACGGTTAGTTCCAAATTAAGATTTCGACAAATATTTTCCGTCAGGACATCCGGCTTGACCCGTCCGCCGATAAACGGAAATTCCATCATCTTCATATTCCAAAAAATATAGCTTAGCCCTTCTCCCAGCCCAAAAAGCATAGGTTCTGACAAGTCAATACCCAGTTGTAAAAGCAAGCTGCCGGTGGTGGTTGTCTCACAATGTTGTCCGCTAAATGCTTTAAAATTATTAATCTTCATGGTTGATTATTTGTAACTGTTTAGGCACCCACTATTTTGGTCAAAAAATGCCCTTTTTGCATCTGTTTTTGCTAAAATTTTCTCACGTAGCCCAGCTACGCTTCGAAAATTGTAGCTTCAACATACACAAAAACGCCTATTTTTTGCCTTAAAATAGGAGCACCTAAACAGTTACGATTATTTGTAACTAAACTTTCCAAAAGTTCAAAACTTTTGGAAAGTTCGTTAAAATTAAAAGGCGATTAACTTATCCAAATGCCTATCCGCTTTCATCTCTAATGTGACCAGCTCTCCATTATAAAAAATGCTATTAATGACCCATGGAATCGGCATTTGATGCGCCTCCTTTTGGCTCTTCAAATGATGAATGGTAACGGGTACATTTTTGGAAGCAGCAAACTTACCCAGCATCTCGCCAATCCATAAGTCGGTAAAAGGACAAGTGTTTGAGTAATAGGCAGTTATGCCCTTATCATCCGGTGTTTTTCCTTTTTTTGCCGTCTTTTTAATTTGTGGGAACTTGGCTTTTGCATCAAATCGAAGTCCCCAAAGTTTAAAAAATGGTGGCGCTTCATCCACTATTTCAAAGCCTTGATATTTAAAGAACTTGGGATCGGACATAAACGGTCTTTTCTTATCACTTGAAATCGCTACCACGCCATCCATTCGCTTGGATTTTGCATCTTTTATGCATTGCTGCAAAAGGCGTTTGCCATTTCCCTTGCCTTTGTATTGACCGCTGACCCAGAAGCAATTAATGACCATAAAGTTTTGGCCGTCCAATGGCAACCAAGCCTGTTCAATCGGCACATATTCAATAAACACCTTGCCCCGGACATTCACCTTTTGGAATTTATAGCCATTCTTAAATTCTTTCTTCAACCAGTCTTTTTTCTTTTGGTATCCGACGCTACATTTTTTATCCGCAATGGCGCAGCAAATGTGTTCGTCTTGGATGTTCTGGTTGGTTAGGTTTAGTATTTCCATTTTCTTTTTTTTATGAGTTACTTGCCTGACCTGTCAAAATAATTTGAGCTGTTTTTGGCTACCTTCGAGCGTCAAAAGTTTTTCTTTAGCACGTAGTCCACCTGCATAGCCAACTAATTTTCCATCACTTCCAATAATCCGATGACAAGGGACTAAAATTGAAATCGCATTGGCACCATTGGCGGAAGCGACGGCTCGAATGGCTTTTTCATTATTCAGCTTTTGCGAAAGCCCTAAATAAGTTTCTGTTTTTCCGTAAGGAATCTTTATTAATTCTTGCCACACTGATTGCTGAAATGCCGTTCCCACAAACTTGAGTGGTATGTCAAATTCCGTTCTCTCCTTTCGGAAATATTCTCCCAACTGTTCTTTGACTTTCCTAATTAACGCTGTTTCTTGTTCTTGGTACTCAGCAGCCAGCCCTGTTTTTATTCGCCTATCAATGGCCAAACGCATTCGACGATATTTCCAATCCAAAAGGCATAAGGCGTCTTCAAAATCACCGATTAGTAATTCGCCATAAGGTGTCTTGAAGGATTGAGTAAAAATTTTGGCCATCGCATCTATCTTTTGTAACCGCCTAGGCCCAAAGCACCCAAACGGATATTTTTTCAAAGGTATGGATTCTTAGTGACAAGCCTATGGCAAGGGTGTGAAAAAAAAACTTATGTTTTGGCACTTCTGAGGGAAACATACGGGGTCTTCAGCCAAATAAATTTGGCTGCTACCAACTCCCCAAATATTTAAAGGTTAGGAGACCGGCTTTAGCCGCATTTTTTCTATTTTTGTTTAGTCCTTCAATGGGGCTAAAGCCCCTTT
>JALVCY010000589.1 GCA_027009605.1 Saprospiraceae bacterium | reverse complement strand
ACTTGCGGGGTCAACTTGGATATAGCTAATCATATTATCGACTGTGATTTTCGGAGTAATTTTTATGTGGATGTGACGTCTGCTCCGGGCACGGCTTTGGGGAGTGATGTGATATTGACTTCCGTAAAATTATTGATTCGGCATGAATATGATTCGGATTTGACCATTTCTTTGATCGCTCCGGATGGGACTTCGGTACTGCTTTCGCAAAAAAATGGTCTTGACCACAATAATTATGGGAATCCTTATGATACCACGTGTCAAGAATTGTGTGTTTTTGTCGATGGCGCTTGCGCAACAAATATTGAAGATGCGGTGACGAGTGATAATGACTCCACGAATTTTGTCGGGTTGTTTGAGCCGGAAGAGCCTTTGTCGAATTTTAGCGAAAGTGGAGGTAGTCCAATCGGCACTTGGACGCTAAAAATATGTGACGACCATGAAGACCATCTGGGTAGTTTGGAATATGCCGAATTGGTATTTGCACCAATCAATTGTGTGGCGCCCAATCAAGTACACACGAGCTATGTGGCCGGGACTTATGTGAGTTTAGACTGGAATGAGTTGACGGTGCCCGATTCAGTCATTTTAGAATATGGTTCGGCTGATTTTGTGCCGGGTACGGGCAGCCAATTGGGTGGGGGTACCGGCCTGATTAGAGTTGCCGGGAATATCGGCATGGCCACGTTGACAGGGCTTGACTTGTTGACTGACTATCATGTTTATTTGCGCTCGAAGTGTGGTTCTTCTTTTAGTAAAAACGTGTGTTTTGCGTTTACCACATCTTGTTCTGACCCAACAATAATAGAGGATTTTGATGATCAGGCTATTTGTCCTTCGAGTTGTAAAAAATCTTGTACTCTCAGTGGGACTTGGCATAATCTGCAAGATGATGGCTCGGATTGGTTGGTGCATAAGGGGACAACGCCAAGCGGAAGCACCGGGCCAAGCTATGATGTGTCCGGTACCGGCAATTACATCTATACCGAAGCTTCTTTTTGTAGTGACCAACATAGCCGTTCCGTATTGCAATCCAATTGTCTTTTTGTGGGCGCAGGTACGGAGGGTGGATGTGGATTTTCGTTTCAATGGCATCTTTATGGAGCCAGTATGGGTAGTTTGAAATTATTAGCGCATACCGATGGGAGTGCCGGATGGGATACTTTATGGGCACTTAGTGGCGATCAGGGAGATATGTGGCATTTGGAATTTATTGACTTATCGGCCTATCTGGGGCAAGTTGTGCAGTTGAGATTTGAAGGCATACGCGGCGGCAGCTCGAGTGATATGGCCTTGGATGAATTGATATTTTACGGAAATACGCTGGATTTAGGGCCGACTCATCTGTTTTATGCCGATGTGGATGGAGATGGATTTGGAGATGCCAACCATACGGAATCTTTTTGCGGAAGCAGCCCACCTGCCGGCTATACGACCGATGATACCGATTGTGATGACCAAAATAATTCTGTTTATCCCGGAGCTCCCGAAATCTTGTGCAATCAATTGGATGAAAATTGCAATGGCATGGCCGATGATACCATATTGCCCGTACCGGCTGCTAACCCGGTATCCGAATTTTGCGCAAGCGGAACCAAGCTGTTTCTTATCAATGATGCGCCCATAGGCGAATATTATTGGTATTCGGCAGATGGCAATATCATAGGAAGCGGCCAAAATGCCATTTTGCCCAATCTGGAAGACGGAGACCGGATTTATGTGGTGGACTCTGTCTCCGGTGCGGGATATACTTGTAAGAGTGGATTAGCGGCCGTGGATGTGGTGATTCATCCGGAGCCTTTTATCGGTTTGGACACCATTGTTGACCACTGTTCGGGGCAACCATTTAGCTTATCTTCCTTGCCCATGGAGGACACCAGCGGGCAAGAAATTAGCGTTTCTGTTTATGGGGATTTGCCCTTGGTAGCGGCCAATTTGATAACGACCGATACTATTTTTTCGGAAGATTACAGTAGTCTCTACTATCATGCTGTCACCACCAATGGCTGTCAGGATGTGCGAAAAGTTAGTTTCAACGTACTCCAATCTCCGGAAGTAGCGATTTCTCCGTTGCAAGATACCGTTGAATTGTGCCCAAGTGAGATTGCCGTCATGCAAGCGGGAGTGGTGCAAGGGGTAGCGCCCTATTCCTATGAATGGAGCAATGGATTTGAAACCCCGATAGCGCTTGCGCAAACGACGTATGGAGTCGGTGCTTATTCGCCATTGGTAGTTAAACTGACAGACGGAACAGGCTGTTTTGCGAAAGACACGGTAGCCATCGGCAATAATTTGGCTGTCAGTAGCATCCAGATTCAAGACATTCAAGATGTATCGACTTGTGGGGGCTCAGACGGGCATTTTAGGATTATTCCGCAAGGAGGCGTCCCGCCCTATACGATTAGTTGGACAGGGCCCGTGTCCGGAGACACCGCCAATGTGACCAATGTCTTGGTGGATGGGCTGACACAAGGGGCTTACAATATTCAAATAAGTGATAGCTCACCGGCTCATTGTGTTTCTACCTTTTCGGGGGTCGTGATTAATGCGCCGGGCTTAAATGTCGAGTTGGATACCGTGCAGCCGATTTCTTGTTATGGGGAGTCTGATGGAGTCATAGCTTTGAATGTGACGGGACTCAATCCGGTTTTTCAGTGGTCGGACGGTATCACTACAGAAGATCGATTTGGGTTGAGTGGGGGCGTGTATAGTGTTACTATTTCGGATGCGAGCTGTACATTGTCCATTGAGAATATCGAAGTTCAGGAACCGGATTCGTTGCAAGCTTTTGTGGCGGGCAAAGAAGATGTGTCTTGTTATGGTGCCGCAAACGGGTTGGCACAATTAAATGTGTTCGGCGGGGTCAAGCCCTATAATTATTTATGGAATGGCCCGACGCCGGTAACCGGTGATAGTCTGACAAACCTTATCCCGGGTGATTATACTTGTGTGGTCATTGATTATCAGGGATGTAGTGCAACGCCTGTAGAGTTTTCCATTTCGGAGCCGGATTCGTTGGGCTTTTCGAGTCAAGTGGATGAAGTCACCTGCTATGGGATGACAAATGGACGAATCGAAGTGACCGGTTTTGGCGGAAGCCCTCCTTATCAATACGCTTGGAATTTGCCCGATATAACGGGACGCATCAATCAAGATTTGGGTGCCGGCTCTTATGGTTGTACCGTAACAGATGCCAACGGTTGTAGCGTATCAAAAACTTATGTTTTGAGTGAGCCACCGGAGATTCAAATGATTTCTCTAGCGAAGGTGGAGCCCACTTGTTTGGGGCTTAATGATGGTAGCTTGGATGCCTTCGGGCAAGGTGGAACAGGCAGTTTGAAGTATTATTGGGATACTTTTCCGGAAGGACATGTGATCTCTCAAATTCCGCAAGGCTACTACTCCCTATTGATAAAAGATTCTATTGGATGTGTCTCGGATACGATATGGGCTACATTAAATGCAATCCAACAAATCGTACCCTATGTGGATTCGATAAGGGATATTAGTTGTCATGGATTGGCGAATGGGCATATTTCGGTATTTCCGACAGGAGGACATTTCCCTTATGACTTTTTGTGGAGTACAGGGGCACAGACGGAGGATTTGGACGACGTCGGCCCCGGTGCTTATGAATTGACCATAACAGATGCCATAGGCTGTCAAATTAGTTTGGATAGTCTGCTACTGGAAGAGCCGGAAGAATTGGTGTTGAATGTCGTATCCAACTCCGTAAAATGTCACGGAGAATCTTCGGGGCGGGTCTATTCTTATGCGCTTGGGGGCAGCTTGCCTTATCGTTATTCTTGGAATACCGGGGATACGATTCCGGATTTGCTTGATGTGGCGGCCGGTATGTATAACTTGACCCTGACGGATGCCCATAATTGTGTACAGATAGATAGCTCGATAGTAACAGAGCCTGATTATTTGTCGGTAGAAATCAATCATCTGGGGATGGCCGCTTCTTGTGGGCAGGGCGCTAGTTTGGGGAGTATTCAATTGACCGTTGATGGAGGGCAAACACCTTATCATTATCATTGGAATACGGGCGCCGCAAGTGAAGATCTGTATAATTTGATGCCCGGGGAGTATGGATTGACTGTGACAGACGATGTGGGTTGTACCTTGAGCACAAAACCCATAAGGATTTACCAAACGGATACAGACTTTGTCATAAAACCGGAAAAAATCAAAAATGTCCAGTGTTTTGGGGCTCAAGACGGGGAAATCATCTTCAAGGGAGTAGGGGGGACTTTGCCCTATAATTTTAATTGGAGTAATGGAAGTACGACAAGCAGTTGGGTGGAAACTCCATTGGATACGATTAGTCAATTGGAGCCGGGCGTCTATCAATTGACGATAACGGATGCCAAAGGTTGTACCACTGTTTCTGACAGTCTGCCCATTACGGAGCCGGAGCAGCTTTATGTCAATTTGGACTCCATCAACCAAAATCCTTGCAGCAGTGCCATGCAAGGTCAGATATTTACAACGGCGTATGGAGGACAGACTCCGTATCACTACTTATGGAATACTTTTAGCAATGAGCCGGATCCGGATAGTTTGAGTTCCGGAATTTATACAGTTACGGTTGTGGATGGCAATGATTGTCGGGCGCATCTTCCGGATGCGGTAGAATTGGTGGGTCTGCTTGACTCATTGGAGATCCAAGTGGATGAAGTCATTAATCAAAATTGCCAAAATACGGGAAGTATCTTTATTTCCGTTCCATCTACGCTTACCAATCCCCAATTTATTTGGTCTAATCAAGATACGACGGAGGACATAACGGGATTATTAGCCGGTTTTTACCGGGTGACTGTTTTTGACGAAAGTGGTTGTTCCAGCACCTTGGATTCGATAGAAGTCAAGAGTGTGCAAAATGTGATGTCTTTGGTTTTGGATTCGATTCACAATGTTTCTTGCCCCGGACTCAACGATGGGGCAATAGTGGTCTCCGTAGAGGCCGGTTTGCCGCCATATTCTTATTATTGGAGTACGAATCAGCATGACTCTTTGATGATAGATAATTTGAGTTCGGGCAATTATTCTGTGACTGTCGTGGATGCGAATTTGTGCGTGGCGTTGTCCGGTGGTTTGAGTGTAGGGGAGCCGGATTCGATGGATTATACTTCGGTGATTACGGATTCTAAACTAACGCAAGCCGGTTCGATTGAATTGATCCTTACCGGTGGTATTGCGCCTTATACTTACATCTGGGATGCTATGGCACAGCATCAAACAACCAATCCCGCAACTAATTTGAAACCCGGGACTTACTCTGTGACGGTTACGGATCACAATCTGTGCGAATTGGTCATAGACGGTTTGGAAGTTGGGGGCGTGGTCGGCACAGCATCTCCGCAAGCTAAGCGTTTAAAGGTATTTCCCAATCCGGCATCTGATATTTTCTATGTTGATTGGCCTTCCGGCAAAACGGTAGATTTAAGTTTGATTTCTGCCTTGGGACAAAGATATTCCCCCCATTTCCGGCCCAAAGGTCGATACTTGGAAGTCACGATTTCTGATTTACCGTCCGGTATTTACTTGGTGGAGATTGTGGAAGCGGATGGGCTTCGGCGTGTGGGTGTTTTGAGTAAGTAAATTGGGCGGCCGGGTGGCAAATTTGACCCTGCCGGCAGGGTACATAAGCAATAGGCAACCACGACATACCTACACGACATGTTTAGGTCTTAGTGCAAAACTTAGTGTTTCCTGCGTGAACTTAGTGGTTAGGCTGCTGCATTAGATTTCCAAATAGAAAAGCGGTATTTAACTTATTGGCAATCAATACCTTAGTGAATTCTTAGTGTCAACTTCGTGTCCTTAGTGGTTAGGCTTTACATTTTTCCTTACCACTATGGCCACTTAGTTTTGCACTAAGATTACACTAAGGTTTCTTAGTGTAGTCTTAGTGTTTCCTACGTGGACTTAGTGGTTAGGCATCTTAGTCATCAAATCCCAAAAAAGGAGACAAAACTTCCCCCAAATCCTGATATGGCTCATTATTTCCAAAATAAAGTAACTTAAACTGTTGATTTTGAGTTAATACTATTACTTTTGCTTTTGAGAAAAACTAGCCTGTTTCTTTGGGCTTATTGTTTTTATTTCATTTGTTTTTGCGCAAGCTCAAACCAAATTAACCAACTAAAAATTTAAATATGAGTAAAGTAACTGTAGTCGGCGCCGGCAACGTAGGAGCCACTGTCGCCAATGTTTTGGCTAGATACGATGTCACCAACGAAATCGTATTGCTTGACATCCAAGGAAACATGGCCAAAGGCAAGGCCTTGGATACTTGGGAACAAGCCCCCATCGAATACTTCAGCACCAAATTAACCGGTACGGATGATTACAAAAAAACGGCGAATTCTGATATCGTCGTCATTACTGCGGGTGTCCCCAGAAAACCGGGAATGAGCCGCGATGATTTGATTTCTACGAATGCTAAGATTGTGGTTTCTGTGACTAAATCCATCATGGAATACTCAGAGAACCCCATTATCATCATTGTATCCAATCCTTTGGATGTGATGACTTATGCGGCTTGGAAGGCTTCCGGTTTGCCTGCTTCCAGGGTATTTGGTATGGCCGGCATTTTGGATACCGGTCGGTATCGGGCTTTCTTGGCAGAAGCTTTGAAGGTCTCTCCAAAAGATATTCAAGCGGTATTGATGGGTGGACACGGGGACACTATGGTGCCGCTACCGCGTTTTACGACCGTCGCCGGGATTCCTGTTAAGGACTTGATTGATAGCAAAAAATTAAATGCCATCATCAACCGGACTAAAAAAGGAGGCGGAGAATTGGTCAAATTAATGGGCACTTCCGCTTGGTATGCACCGGGCGCTGCTGCAGCTCAAATGGTGACCACTATCTTAAGAGATGAAAGACGCATCTTCCCTTGCTGTGTCCAAATCAATCGCCAATACGGCTTGAAAAAAATGTATTTGGGCGCTCCAACCGTCTTAGGTCGCAACGGTGTTGAAAAAATCATTGAACTCAAACTCAATAAGAGCGAACTGAAAGCTTTGCACAAATCTGCTGAAGCCGTTTCTAAAGTGCTAGATGGCTTTAAGAAAATGAAAATTCAATAATCTATTAGCATTGGTCTAGCCCTCGACCGGCTGCCCAAGATTGAAAAGGTTAATCCCTGTCGTAGCTGGCAGGGATTTTTTTATGGTATAACGGTATAACGGTGTAACGGTGTAACGGTGTAACGGTGTAACGGCTAGGCAGCCAGGAGAACAGCCTTTGAACGACCGGTGTAGCGGTATAACGGTTTAACGAGAAGAGCTCCTACACCTTGAACGCCGAAGGCAACTATAACGGTGTAGCGGGTAGGCAGGCAAGAGATCTTACCCCTTGAACGTCCGAAGGACAATTTGAACGTGCGAAGCACAATTTGAACGCCGAAGGCAATGAACGGTGTAACGGCTAGCCAGCCAGGAGAACAGCCGCCTTGAACGCCGAAGGCATTTGAACGCCCGTAGGGCAAATTGAACGTGCGAAGCACAATTTGAACCAAAGGAAGGCAGGGAGAAAAAACACCACCGATGCTAAAGACCAAAAGCGCCACAGGCGCGCCCCAAAGACCAAAGACCAAAAAAATACCTCCATTCCCAAACAAAAACCCAAATCTTCTCAACCTGCGAAGCTCTCAACCCGAAGTCCGCATCCACGATAGTAATCGGGACAGTCTCAACCTAGTGAGCCGAAGGCAGTTAACGGTGTAACGGTGTAGCGGTGTAACGGTGTAGCGGG
>JALVCY010000588.1 GCA_027009605.1 Saprospiraceae bacterium | reverse complement strand
TGCGCCCTTCCAACCCCAAATTTCATATCCACAACTTTTCGTGGAACTCCACAAAGATAGCCCATTTTCCATTCAAAGACAAAAGCATGCTCGAACGGCTCGAAGATATCGCAAAACTCCCTTCCAATAAGCAAAAAGAACTATTCAATGTGCTCGATGCTTACCTTCGTGACTTTAAGACTAGTAAGGCTTATGCTAAATAAAAAACCGCACCTAGCTCTCGTAGGCGAGACGCCTATAGCTAGATGCGGTTAAAGCTTACAAGGCTTACCGAGCACGCTTGGTTTTTATTCAATCGGCAAGGTCAGTGCCAGCGGGCATTACTACTTACTTACAAAAAAACCACAATATAAACAATAAGGTAATATAAACACTATGAACCAACCAGTAAGTTTTTGTGACTCCAAAAATCACTTTCACTTTTGCTGAATGTAGGAAATACAAAAACCATCCTAAGACCAAGATGTAAGCCATATATTTCCAGTTAAAATATCCAATGTATGTTGACAATAAACTAATCTCTAGCATAAGAAGCATAAGCAAACAAAACAATGCAGTACCACTAGCCAAATACCAGCTTACTTTTGATACTCTGAATAGACCTATCAAAATAACCATTGATAAAAGTACAAATGAAAAATTAAAACTAATTTCTAAAAGACTTTTAGGATAACCAAATACATTTGGTTCGTACCCATGTAGGGCTCTAAAAAAAAACATTTGATAGACAGAATCATAGATGGGACTGCCAAATACCAATAACAATAGAACTAAGTTAAACTTCAGTCCATCCTTAGTAAATAAACGATTCATTTGATTAATAGACTTTGGTTCCTTGAATTATTTTGTTTGTAGGTGTAAGCAATTTAACTCCTCTGTACTCTGTACGAATTAGGTGTAACTTTCTTATTCTCAAATTATTAGAAGCATAAGGAGATTGAAAAGCATAATCCGAAGCCAGCGGATCCACGGAAGTAAACCGTCCGATAGCGGCATCATACCACCGCGCCCCATAGTTATGCGCCCTTCCAACCCCAAATTTCATATCCACAACTTTTCGTGGAACTCCACAAAGATAGCCCATTTTCCATTCAAAGACAAAAGCATGCTCGAACGGCTCGAAGATATCGTAAAACTCCCTTCCACTAAGCAAAAAGAACTATTCAATGTGCTCGATGCTTACCTTCGTGACTTTAAGACTAGTAAGGCTTGCGCTAAATGAAAAAAAACGCACCTATACTTCGTAGGCGAGACGCCTATACTAGATGCGGTTAAAGCCTACAAAGCTTACCGAGCACGCTTGGTTTTTATTCAATCGACAAGGTCCGTGCCAGCGGGGAATGCCAATGTGTAATATTATTTTATCAATTGGGAAATCTTTGAAACAAGTACTCGGTAAAAAAAAATAAAAAACAAAGCAAATCCAATTAAAGTAAAATAAATTCCTGGTTCTCGGCTTGACGGAGATGCTAAATTTAAATATAAATAATAATCTAGAATAAAAAATAATAAAATAATTCCAAAAGACAAACTAAGCTTACCTGTCTTAAATGCATACTTTAAAGGTAGCAAAAACAACACTAGCTCCACAACGACAAGGGGCAGAATTAACAGTAAATCGTATATAAAGCTACCTGTAAATTCCCATGAATCTATGGTAAAATTCATTCTTTTTAGATTCCAGAAAAGATAAAAGCAGCACTCCTTTGCCAGAAAAAATAATATTAAATTTATAATTTTCGGTTTAACCATTCTATCTCTTGTATAATACTGATGGATAATATGAAGCATCAATCCCTGGATACCAAGCACTTGTAACTCCCATTACCCCTGGGGGTGACAGGGAGTTAACTGGAGCTCTGTGTGTTTTAATGAATGAAGGCTGTTGATAGTACATAAGTTGAAAACTATTAACAGACAAGGATGCCGATGGAAAAATATTTGTATATGATGACACTGACAGACTTCCATTTGAATAACTCAGCTCCAACCTTTGAGCGACATCTACAATTTTATACCCCAAAGCATTAATTGCTAGCTCTTCAGAGAGAGAAACACTAGCGTGTTGCTCAAACGAAAAACTATAAGTCTTCAACGTTCCATCAGAACCCTTCTTATACGATGCTCCAGCTTCGTTATTATCACCACCTAACCCAGGGTAATAATTTCGAGCAGTACCAACTGGAGTAGAACCAAGAAGGGAACTAAGACTTGCAGATATTCCCGTTAGCTCTCCCTTAGAATTTTCACTTGCGGTTAATGTAACCATCGAATTGAGCTTCTCTCCTGTAGCAGTCCCAACTAAGGGTTCTGGCCCATCCCAATATGAACCATCTATATAACTGCTAAATTCGAATGTCAAACTTTTCCCTAAATATGTTTCACCTTTCTTAGTTGTTGCCTGAGAATTAGCATCATTATCCCACCTAATATTCCCATCCGCATCCCGAACCCAATCCTCCACCCCCATCCCCAAAATATCCCTAAGCAAAACAGGATTATTAGTAGCATAAGCATAAGGAGACTGAAAGGAGTAATCCGAAGCCAGCGGATCCACAGAAGTAAACTTACCGATACTAGCATCATACCACCGCGCCCCATAGTCACTCAAACCAATCCCAAAGTCCTTTTCTAATTCCTTACCGTTGTATTGGAATCTATTCTCTGTACTAGTATTTAACGGCATTACGCCATCAAAGTTCATTCCGAAAGGATAATAGAAATGACGTTGCAGGACGGTAATGGCATCGTTCTCTTCTTTAAAGGTGACCGCTAGATTGCCTAGGTGGTCGGAGATTTTGTACTCGAAATAGTCTATTTCTGTCTTGTCACCGTTTTCTTTAAAGATAATGCGGCCATCCGGGGCTATTCAATGTGCTCGATGCATATTGAAGATATTTTAAAACTTCTAAAGCTTATGTCAAATGACAATTTCCCATTTCTTAACAATCAATTTCTAGTACTAGGAGGCAAAACATCATCAACACTATCTTGTTTTTCTATAAAAGAATTAACAAAGCCCTTGAATAATAAGCAAATCTCTTCTTTTTTATCAAAGCTGCTAGATAATGCTATATCAATAAAATTTGTACTCTTACCAAGCCTTAATCCATTATGCCTAATCTCCGAGTGAGAAAAAACATTTTTGTTACATTTCGACAATATCCGCAATACTGTTCCTTCATTCTTATCAATTAAGAAAATGCCAAGAGGGTGGACATCAGCTATCCAAAACTTATCTTCTACAACCTTTCCGCCATAATCCATTCTGATATACAAACTAACGGTTTCATTTTTCTCCAGATATTTATAATGGATAGTACAGCCTGGCCCCAACATATCCATAGCATCCTGAGCAAAGTACTGGACTTTTGAAGAATCTTGTCCCTTCAGCCCACAGCTGATTAACAAGAATAGTACAAAAAACAATCTAAACATAATACTTGTTAAAAAGTGAGACTGAACGTCGTTCAGACAATGCAAATAGGATGGCTACAATTGTGGAAAAAGAAAGTGAAAGAGCGACCACCATTACCACTGCAACTATATAATCCTTACTCAAATATTTGTCAACCAACCACCATGAACCAAATCCTCCTAAAAATAGTGATATAGTAAAAACAACCTTACTAAGAGAGCTTTCCTTTGCTCTCACTTCATTAGGACTCAATACACATAATTTATTGCAATTCGAACAGGTAAAAGAAATGATATTACCAACATTCCTGCTCATGACAGCTCTATCTGAATAAACAAAAGGGAGAATATTTTCAGCATGACAGTAAAGGCAACTACATTTCAATTTCATAGTTCTAGTTTTGAAGAGCACGGTAATCACGAACAGCTTGTTGTATCCAATTTTTACCTGCATATTTCCCTTTATTCATATGCAAAAACCTATTCCATGAATTTACCGGCAAAGGATTGGCTGGAGGGAAAACAGGAGAAAAGCCTGTAGAAAACCTTGCATTTCTTGGGAATTTAGCTGCTGCTTGGGATGCTGTCATACCTTTAACCAAAACTCCACTTGGCATCATATAAGAAAGTAACCCAACATCATGTGCCATAACTAAAGCGGAACGTGAGCCATACTTATTTTCCAAATATCTCCCATAATCTTCAATCCCCCAAATCATTTCTCGCCTAGCGAGTCCAGCAGCTTCTTGACCTGCAATATCATGTGGATCTCCCTTTTTCATTTGGTTATAGCGATCAGCTAAATCAAATTTAGTATATGCTCCTTGATATTCAAAAGGAATATCTGCCCACAAATCTACAGTCGATACAGCAAATTCAATATCTCCATCGTGATACCAATCCTTTGCTACTGGACCAACAAAAATATCACTTCCATGAAGAATATCCGAATACTCTTTATCGTCATTCCAATAAATATACTGAGTTGTTTCTCCTCCATCGTTACCAATTTTTTCTTTCTCACCGGTTTCCGAATTAATTCTCCATTCCCATTCCACCCCCATCCCCAAAATATCTCTCAACAATACAGGATTATTAGTAGCATAAGCATAAGGAGATTGAAAAGCATAATCCGAAGCCAGCGGATCCACGGAAGTAAACCGTCCGATAGCGGCATCATACCACCGCGCCCCATAGTCATAAAAATCTAAACCACAATCTTCTACTAGTTCTTTTGAGTTATACTTATGCCAATCTTCAGGATCTTGATTATCATAATAATTCATTTCTGAACCCATTGTCATTCCGAAAGGATAATAGTGATTCTCCTGAAGGACTAAAGGCTCGGTGATTTGGGCTGGATTCTCTTTAAAAATTATTCGATTATTACCTAAATGATCCTGTAGATAAAAGGCTATTTCAAATTCATCAGCATCAAGGTAATAGATTCGACCTTCTTCAAAACTCGAACTCGACAACTTCCCATCTACAAACTCATAGCCTGCTATATAGGTTCTCTGCTTTTCTTCATCTCCGTCTTTAACTTTTTCTCCACACTTTATACCCGCAGCATCATAAGCATAGTCTATTCTTTTCGTACCATCGTTAAAAGAAATTTGGAGAGGCATATTCAAATAATTATATGTGATTTTTTTTATACTCTGATTGACCCCATCTTAACGTAATAGATGCGTAAAATGTTGGTTGGGTTGGGTAAAAAAAAGAATGCGGCACTACGCCAAGAATTTAGGGTCTTGAAGATAGGTAGTGTTGGTTTCAGGAAGATTTCCGAAATCCGGTGTGGCTAGACTTCAAAAGATGACACCTTGGACATCGGAATAGAGACGTAAGTTACAAAATATTTTTGATTGCGTTGGTTAAATCGTGCGTTTTGATTGGTATGGGTAGGCAAGGCTTAACTAGAGTAGTTTAGGTTTATGTTTACAGATGTTGCGATTTATTGGAATGGTATGTGCCAGGGGCTTGCCGATTTCTTTCTCTTTTAGCCTGACTATCAGCCTTTTGTATGCAGGTTAAAACTCTGCACTTTGGGGCGATGCGGCCTATCGAGCGGATGTTTTTTAATTTTCGCTATAAGGGCAGCGCCAGCAGTAACTCCACTGAATTTCGTTTTCTGTCAAAACAAGACGTGAATTATACATTTTTTTGACTTTTCGATTTTTTATTTGTACCTTCGTTGCTGCGTTGGCTTTACAATGCCATTTTTATTCACCAACGAAAAAAATATTATGAAAAAAATATATCTTGAATCATTTAATGATAATGTACTGTTCTATACCCTATATTCTAATAATGAAGAACTGGATAGCGGACAGATTATTTTAAGTAGGTAAATTCACAAAGCACTTTATTGGCCACTGGCCGATAAAGTGCTTTAAATTTAAAGAACAAAAAACATGAAAAAGTATCTGCACATTTTACTCATCGTTGTCTATTTTTCTTCTTTTGCTCTAGCTCAAAATGGCTTTTACAAAAGCATTGATGTTTGGGGCTATGCCAATGGCATTACTGATTTATTGGTTGATAATGATACGATTGTAATATATGGCACGGCCGGGATAGACAGCCTTAGTGGTGGGGGACAGTTTTTTATGAAAATAGATACTTTCGGGAATATAATAAATTCTAAGCTTTTTTTAAATGATAGTTTAAAACTCCTTTCGACTGATAAAGGAAACTTAATAAAAACTCATGATGGTGGTTATGCCATTTGTGGAACAACTTGGGATAGCATTTATAAACATGAAATATATCTATTAAAGATTAAAAATGACCTATCCTTTGATTTTATCTCCTATTATAATGATACGGTTTTCGAGTCGCTGTATAATGGCGTCATCTTGGAATTTAATTCTTCTTTTTTTCTTCTAGGAGCCGAGCAATTTCCATACGTCAACGACTACAATATGTTTGTCATGCGGACAGATGCACAGGGCAATCAACTCTGGAAGAAATCCTACCCGATACCACACTCTAGAGATCAAGGGAGAGGACTTATTCAAATAGATTCTAATACAATTCTATTTTATGCAAGTATAGGAGATGACCAAGGGCCGGGCTCCGCTACCGATACATCTAAGGTTTTTGCCTACCCTACAATCGTGGCCATCGACACACTTGGGAACACAAAGTGGACATGGAATTGGGATGGAACCAAGACCGAAGGGTGGATAGGCTTAAGAGATTTAATAATTACCGATGATGGAGAGTATATTTACTCAGCTGTTGAGTCAAATTGGTCTATAACTACTGGATTTTTTTTCAGACCAATCGCTGTCAAGCTAAATCAGAGCCGAGAAGAAGTCTGGCATCTTGTTTTGGATACAACTTATTTCTTGCCAGTATATTTAGACAACGTTCTCATGACGTTGGATAGTAACTTCCTTTTTAGTGGAACCTATTGGTATTATTTTTATCACGCAAAAGTCACCCCCGATGGCACAAAACTATGGGATATTAAAGATAGTTCAAAGATTGATGAATGGAGTTTTACCAGAATCAAAGGTACAGACTTACTTTCCAGCGGAAGCATTATCTCCGGTGGGGAAGCCGCTATGGACCAAACCAATGGTGGCCGAGCAGTGTGGAGTTTCCTGTTAAAAATGAATTCAAATGGCTGTGTTGACACACTTAACTGCTGGCCTGTATCAATAATAGAACCTACCCAACCCATTGATTATCAGCTATCTGTATTTCCAAACCCTGCTAGCCACCTAGTGAACATCCAGTTAAAGAATTCACCTTTTCGTAAGGGAAGAATAATCATTACTAATTTAGCAGGACAGATGGTTAAGACTTTTCGTTATTCCGGAAATGAAGTGGTTTGGGAGCTGGATGACGTGACTAATGGGCTTTATTTTTGTCGATTGGAAGTTGATGGCGAGTTGATTGATGTTCAGAAGATTATAGTTTGCTGCGATCCTTAGTAATGAAACAAAAGTAACCTACTCCGCTAGCAACACCCTTCCAACACCAAAAAACAACCACCGTCCCCGCTCGTCAGGCCTTGTAGGCCGCTACGTCCAAAAGTGAAGGGTTTCAACCTTCACATTCAAGATGCCAAGTCGGAATCGAGACGTAAGTTACAAAATATTTTTGACTATACCGGTTAAAATCATGCGTTTTGAATGGTGTGGGTTTGCAAGGCTTAAGCGGTGTAGTTTGGGGTTTTATTTGGGTGGTTTTGAGATGATTGGTATGCTTTTTTTGTCAGAATCAGAATTTTCAGAATTTCAAAATTTCCAGAATACTACACAGGACAAACTCCAAATCTTGCCGATGCTATTTATCTTTACCTAGTACAATTCTGAAAATTCTCTGATTCTGTTAATTCTGA
>JALVCY010000587.1 GCA_027009605.1 Saprospiraceae bacterium | reverse complement strand
GGCGATTTTGGTTCCGCTGTTGATTGTAAGTGTCACCAATAAAGGAAATGTCACTTCTCCAACTGAGCGCGAACACGTCTTCAAGCATGCGCCGGTTCCGGAAAGAGATAAGAAAATAGTCTTTTTCATGGGTATCGGAGCCTTACTCTTTGTGCCAATTTTCAAGACCTTTACCCACCTACCGCCGTTTATGGGTATTTTATTGGGATTGGGTGCATTGTGGGTCACCACCGAAATTCTACACCGCAACAAGAATGATGAGCACTTTAGCCACTTGACCGTGGTCGGTACGCTTCGAGAAGTTGACGTGCCTAGTGTATTGTTCTTTTTAGGGATTTTGTTGGCGGTAGCCGGATTACAAACCGCCGGACATTTGGACATCCTGTCTCATGGATTGGACAAAGCCTTTAGCGGTAATATCTACATCATTAATATTTTGATTGGTTTGCTGTCGTCCATTGTGGACAATGTCCCTTTGGTGGCCGGCGCCATGGGTATGTATTCTATGGATGTTTTCCCACCGGATCATGCTTTTTGGGAATTTTTGGCTTATTGTGCCGGTACAGGAGGTAGTGTATTGATTATTGGCTCAGCTGCCGGAGTAGCGATTATGGGTATTCTCAAGATTGATTTCATGTGGTATTTGAAGAAGATTTCTTTCTTGGCCTTGGCCGGATACCTAGCCGGAGCGGGCACCTATTATTTGATGGAACACTTTATTCTTTGAGCCCAACACCCCAGCTAATCGTCATCTATGGGCCTACTGCGGTGGGCAAGACGAGTTATGCCATTTCGCTTGCGCAAAAATTAAATACCGTAATTTTATCGGCAGATAGCCGGCAAATTTATGCGGGCATGCCTATTGCCACCGCCCAACCGGATCGGCAAGAAAGAAAAGGCATTCCACACTATCTGATTGGGCACGTTGACCCGTTGGCCAATACGTATAGCGCAGGCCAATATGAACGAGAAGCCATCCATCTCCTCCAAAAACTATTCAAAAAATACCCAACCATCATCTTAACCGGGGGCACCGGCCTGTATATTGATGCCGTTATCAAGGGTTTGGATGAATTCCCCGAAGTGGATTTTGCCATTCGATCCGGTCTTCAGGAAGAATTAGAAACACTTGGACTTCGGCATTTGCTCCAAGAATTGGATACCAAAGACCCCGCTTACGCAAAAATCGTCGATCGCCAAAATCCCAGACGCATCATCCGGGCATTAGAATTTATCCGTAGCACCGGCCTACCCTTTTCTTCCTTTCGGAAAAACAAACCCAAACAACGATTTTTTGAAACCACGACCATTTTACTCGAAAGAGAGCGCCCCATCCTATACGACCGAATCAACCGGCGAGTCTTGCAAATGGTCGAAGCCGGACTCATTGAAGAAGCCAAAAAATGGTATCCCCACAGAAATCTAAACGCCACCCAAACAGTCGGCTATAAAGAACTATTTGAATATTTTGACGGCACCATCAGCCTAGACCGTGCCATTGCGCTCATCCAGCAAAATACACGAAGATATGCCAAACGTCAACTGACCTGGTTTCGGAAAAGACGTATTGATATCCGAATAAATCGGTAGGGACAAGGCATGCCCGGGTAGGTAGGGACAAGGCATGCCCGGGTAGGTAGGGACAAGGCATGCCTTGTCCCTACCTACCGGCCGGGTTTCCGCAAATCCCGATTCACGGCGATACTGGCATTCAATTCAAAACCAATCAAAATAATCGTAGAATTCAGCTGAATCCAAAGCATCGTAACGATAAGCGTACCTATAGGGCCATAGATTTTGTTGTACATCGAATAATTATTGACATAAAAAGAGAAAGCCAAAGATGTCAATAAAGACAAACCCGCCGCCAAAGAAGCCCCCGTACTAAAAAACCGTTGCCTTTTCCGCGTCTGCATCCCATAG
>JALVCY010000586.1 GCA_027009605.1 Saprospiraceae bacterium | reverse complement strand
TCACGCTCTTACGCCCGGATTCTTGGCTTGCGCAAAATGCCATACACGACACCGGCGATGAGCTTTGGCTCTCCATGCCCGAACAAAATCTCGAAGGCTACGCCACCGTCAATTCCCTAGCCCACTACCGCTTCCAAAAAATCCCATCCGACGAAAACCCGTCCGATGATTTGGGCATCTCCCCTGTAACAGGTATCTTTGCGCACGAGTCCACAGATGTGTGGGCGATTCGCTTTGACAATAATGACAGCTTAGGCGTGACGGGTTGGCACCCAATCTATAGCCTAGATGCCAATAGCTAGCTACTAGCAAGCACGCTATCGACTGGTAATCAAGTACTTACGAAGTCAGGAGCTGCGACCGTCACTTCCGTGAAAAAGCTATCCGGCCGCCGGAAAGTGTATAATCTGGAAGTTCGGGATTTGCATAATTTCTTGGTGGGGGATTGTGGGGTTGTGGTGCATAATCTATGTGCGAAGGGAAAGGTTAAGGAGTTTCTGGAGCATGCGGACTTTGCAGAGAATTTGGCGAAAGTCCAAAATCCAAAGGTCAAAAAGGGGCTGGCTCGATTGAAAGAGCTTAAGGATGCCAATCATCCTAATTACCAGAAGTTCTTGGGTGATTTTGTGGATGATATTCCGGTGGAGCATTTTGATGCTTGGGAGGGATTGATTGATTTTCCTCTGCTCCGTAAGAAAGCAAAGGCGTTAGAATATGTAGATGAATTGAAAGTGCCTAAATTAGGTTCTTCAACTACTACGGATTATAGAAAGACTTTTAAAGAAGTTGCATTTCCTGAAATTGCAGATGATATCTATCAGGTGCATCATGCAATGCCTCAAAAAATTTACAATAACTATCCGGACATTATGACAAAATCAGAATTGCACTCGTTACAGAACCTTAGAGGTATTCCTAAAAACAATCATTGGATTCATCAAACCATTACAAATAATTGGGCGCAGTTTTATTTAGATTTTCCAAATTTTACCCGACAGCAAGCACTGGATTTTGCTAAACAAATAGATGATAACTTCGGTCATTTATTCATCCCTCCAATAAGATAAGCATGAAATATTATTATTTACATATTTGGTCGTCAGGAGATCTCGATAGAGAAACTCAGTTGGATAAATCAACTCATCCACCACGGGTGTCTAATCCGGGAATTGAAATTGATTCATGGCCAGCAGACGATTTATTTTATTCTTTTCCTGTATTTATTGTTACCGATAGATTGAGAGCAAATCTTGTTTATTGGGGATATGACAAAATAAGTTTTGTGAAAATTGAAAGGGTTTCAAAAGGCTTAAATTTCTTAGAAAACTTTCCTAATACAGATTTACCAAAACTATGGCTATTGAAATTTGACGGAATACCCATGAAATGCGATATTTCAATATGGCAGGGAAAGTATCTAGTGGTTAGCGAAAATGCTTTACATTTCTTAAGAGATAACCATGTCACTCATGCTGAATATGACCTGATTTTGGGTGATATTGATGATTACTTTAATGACGGGAAACATAAATTTTGGATGAAGTAGCGATGTTTTTAGAATCCTAGATAGATATCTAGTTCCAAAAAATCCAATCCGACGAAAACCCGTCCGATGATTTGTCCATCTCCCCGGTAACAGGTATCTTTGTGCACGAGTCCACAGATGTGTGGGCGATGGGCTTTGATAATGGGAGTTTGGCTACCACAGGATGCGGGCGAGTTGTAGTTTAGTCCACTGTGAAAAGGTCACTTTGCTAAAAATTCGAGCAATGAACAAAATTTTATTCTGTTTACCTTTACTCCCCACTTCTTAGGGATGACTGACCGATCCCGAAGGGTCGAGCGTAACAACGCTCGAAGGGAAGGAACGGCGAAAGCCGAACAAAAAAAGGGGGTTAAAATAAGAGAGCAAACAGAATAAAATT
>JALVCY010000585.1 GCA_027009605.1 Saprospiraceae bacterium | reverse complement strand
TATTCCCGCAGATATGCGCAGATTCTACTCACTACTCACTACTCACTACTCACTACTCATCTCTCACTACTTCCTTTGCCCGCAGATGTACGCAGATTTATTTCTTTCCTAGCAAGCTTCAACTTCTTCAACTAGCGAAGCGAATCAACTAACGAAGTCCGAATCCACGATAGTAATCGGGACGTGAATCAACTAGCGTAGCGAATCAACTCTTTCAACTTTTTCAACTAACAGAATATCGAATGTAGAACGCCGAATAATGAATGATGAAGTAAAATTCCGACAAAAACCCAAATCATCTCAACCTGCGAAGCACTCAACCCGAAGTCCGAATCCACGATAGTAATCGGGACAAGTCTCAACCTAGAGAGCCGAAGGCGAACGACTCAACTTCTTCAACTAGCAAAGCGTCTCAACTTTTAACTTGCTCCTTCTTAAAAAAAACCGTACCTTTGCACCCAATTTTTTCACCAAACTTCGAGATAAATGAAGAATTATGAAGTTACTTTCATCGTAAACCCAGTGCTGTCGGGCGATGAATTGAAATCGACAGCGGTTACTTACCAGGATTTATTGAAGGATTCCGGGTGTAGTATCACTCATTTGGATGAAATGGGCTTGCGCCAATTGGCCTACCCCATCAAAAAATGCTCATCCGGAGTGTATTATTGCATCGAGTTTTCTGCCCCTAACGGCGAGTTCATGGATAAGTTTGAATTAGCACTTAAGCGTGATGAACGCATTTTGCGCTTTTTAACCGTGCGTCTGGACAAATTTGGAGTCAAGTACAACCAAGACAAGAGAGACGGCAAAATAGGCAGCAAAAAGAAAGAAGCTAAAGCTGAAAATAAGTAATCGTTAACCTAAAAAAAAGAAAAAATGGCATCAAGAGATGATATAAAATTTTTGAACAACCCGAACATCGGGGAGCAAAGAAAAAAATACTGCCGATTCAAAAAATTTGGCATCAAGTATATTGACTATAAGGATCCTGATTTCCTTTTGCAATTCATCAACCCACAGGGTAAGTTATTGCCTCGTAGAATTACAGGAAACTCCTTAAAATATCAACGCAAAGTGGCTACCGCTGTAAAAAGAGCCAGACACTTAGCTATTTTACCTTACGTGGCTGACCAGCTGAAGTAAGTTTTTCTCACATCTAAAATCTTTTGAAATGGATATCATTTTATTGCAAAATATTGATAAGGTGGGGTCAAAACACGAAGTTGTTACCGTCAAGAACGGATATGCCCGTAATTTCCTTATTCCGAAAGGAATGGCTGTTATCGCCAATAAATCAAACATGAAACAGTTGGATGCACTTCGTGCAAAGGCTGATGCAGCCGAAGCAGAAGCACGTGCCAAAGCACAAATCATTGCCGACCAATTGGCTACGGCTGTCCTTAAAATCGGCGCTAAAGTCGGTGAAACAGGTAAAATCTTTGGTAGTGTCACCAATGTGCAGATTGCTAAAGCTATTGCTGATGCGCATGGTATTGAAATCGAACGTAAGCACATCGAACTTGAAGACGAAGTGAAGACAATCGGTGTTTACCACGCTACAGTTACTCTTCACAAGGACGTTGTCAAAAAGGTCGAATTTGAAGTTGTTGAAGAATAAGCACAACGCTAAATCATAAAAAACAGGGCAATCTCTCAGAGATTTGCCCTTTTTTTATGTTGTAGGGGGCGACTATTTATTCCCTGTCATCCCTACTTTTCCACCACCACCTTCTTCACCTGCACCATCCGCCCATCAAAGACAATCCTCAAAAAGTACAAACCCGGCGGCAAGTCACTAACCGGAATCCGGCTCACCGTATCATGCAGCCTTGCGGAAAAATGTGACGTGCCCGATATATCCACCAAGTCCACCATCATACCTACTTGAATCAAATCCAGCGGCACTTCTATTTGGAAAGCATCACTCGTTGGATTGGGATAGACGGAGATGGCATCGTAGGTCGGCAGGTCTTCGGTCGGGGTCATACACCAGTCGATGATTTCTTGGACGGAGTTGAAGCCCGGCGCATTGTCGTGAATCTCTATCGTACCGTCTATGGTGCCTTCGGTGAATAGGGGGCATAGACCGGAGATGTTGGTTAGGGATGGAGTATTTATTAGATAGAAGTCAGTGCAATATTTAAAGTTATTGAAAGCTATAAATTGGCTTAGTTTTGGATTGTTTTCAATATATAGACCGTTAGATGTCGCAGTATCAATTTTGTCAAACCCCGAGATTGATTCTAAATTGGGATTATTTAATATTTGAAATCGATTTAGGGCATCGCCGCTTTGGTTTAGGTTATGAAATCCGTTGATTTCTGAAAGTTTTTCTAGGTTGTTAATAGCAAAATAATTTTTGACAAATAATAAATTATTCGCAAAAGCTTCAATATCAGTTAAGGAATCACCTGAAATGCCAGTTGAATAACCAATATATTTTAGATTCTCAAGACCATTCAAAGACTTTAGTCTATCTGTTCCCATAGAGAAAGACCCTCCCACGGTATCTAGCAGATGCAAAGGTAACAAATCTGTTACCGGTGTCCAGCCAAAATAAAAATTCTTCCCAATAAAGTGTAAAGAATCAAGACCCTTGATTGATGAAAGAAGTGGATTATGAACTAATATCAACCTTCCGCTTGTACTACTAGTGCTTTCCACCCGACTCAACCCCAACAACCCCACCACAGAAGTAAGCGAGTCATTATGGGTGATTTCGATATTGGTGGCGGTATGTGGCAAACTAATGGATTGGGAACTGCCGTAGTTTTTGAGTCGCTTATTGTAGGTGATGGTGGTGACGCCGGGGGACTGTACCCGGTTGATATGCAGTAGGTTGTCGCAATGTTCGATATCCAAGATGGCTATGGGGTCTCCGACTTCGTCAATGGATTGCAATTGGGGATTTTCTTTAATCTCCATGCTTTCTAAGGATTGCAAATTTTCAAGTCCATGAAGGCTTTTTATACTTTGGCAGTTGTTAATAAATAAGTTTCTGAGTGTGTCAAGAGCATCTAATCCTTGAAGAGAAACCAAGCCGTCACACTTTGTAATAATAAGTTTTTTGATTGTTTTTAATGAATCTAAACCTAAAAAATTGATTGTGGCATCGCAATTGTCCATTTGTATTTCTTGTAAAGAATGGATATGTTCGAGCCCCCCAAAACCGGTAAAATTTATGTTATCTCTTAAATAAAGTAATTGCAAGTGTCGTAATTTCTCCAAATTGCTAAAGTCGGCAATAAGCGTATTTTCCAAAGAGATACCGCCTATGGATGTTAGGCTGTCTAATCCTGACAGGCTGGTAGCGTTCCCACCGTAAAGGACAAACCCTCCCAGTAATTTGGAATATTTATTTAGAGCAGAAAGGTCTTCTATTTGGTCATTAAAATAGGAAGTTATGGAGAATAAACCATCAGCTAGCGGAATGCCTTCAAAGCTAGTTAATAAACCATTGCCTTGTGTACTGATAATTTTGTATTCATCCGGGGTGTCTCCCAATGAATACGTATCCGGCAGCCCTGATAAGTTTGGTAGCGAATCGTTATTAAGAATAATAATGCTCCCATTGATGTGATGTATATTCTCAAGTCCATGAAGATTTTTTAAGTGGGGGTTGTTAACGATGGCCAGTCCTGCGCCATAGAGTGTGGTAATTCCTGATAGGGGGGATAAGTCATTGATGTCGCTGAGCTCGCTGTCTAGTGCGCTTCCAATCTGAAGGGAATGAATAATAGTACTTCCTCCCGCCATGGCGTTGACTTGTGCCTGAGTTTTGAGCTGAATGGTTTGCCCTTCCGCAAAAAAAGCCAATAAAAATATTCCGAAAGTAGTTAGCAAGAAGAGTCTCATAATGTAGGTTTTATTTTAAGACAAAACACTTTTTAAAATGTAATGGGTTGATTTGTAATTAGTTATGACTAGGCTTAACGTGTTCTGCTTGACAAAATTAAAAAAAAAGTTGGTAAAAATTTGGATTTATGATTTTTTTTTTTTCGTAATTTTGCGCAAGCAGTATAGAAAAGTGATGGGTATGGATAGGGTTGTTATGTGTATTGTGGTTTTGAAAAGAAAGAATTATTGCTGTAAGCTTGAGAAGGAAATTATATTTTTTAACTAAATACTTAGCGTAATGAAACAGATTTTGATAGGGACTTTTTTAGTCTTATTTTTTTCCATTCCTAATATTATTATGGCTCAAAATCCAACCCGAATGGACGACTTTATTGGGGGCAATATTAGAGCGAAAGATGGTTATCCGCAAGGATTTAAGAAGTTTGGTTTGCTGCGAGAGTACCATGAATGGGCGTCAGATGTTGGATATGATATGGATGCGCAGACAGATTGTGAATTTATGGGCACATCGAACAATCCAAACTATCCCTTGCAATTGAATCCAAGCGCAGATCCATCTACTTTAATGAATTTTGATGGTTTTTACCAAGCTTTTTCCGGGCGAGTTTCTCCATGCCTCAAGGGGATTGCCCCACCCATGCGGGGCTTAAAACATTATTGCGATGTGGTATTGGAGCAAAAGCCTTTGTGCTTAGGTAGTCACCAGCCTGGCTATGGAGATGGTTGTGATAATCAATTTGCGAGTAAATTGGCTGTGTTTCAAATAGATGAGGATGCGGATGTCGGGGAAGACCTGGAGAAAGTAGATTTTCTTGCTGCAGATCAGGGTTATTATAGTGAGATTGGTTTGGGTACATTAGAAGCGAATACAACCTATGATGGTAGCTTTAAAATTAAGAATAAAGCGCAAGATGGTGTGTATTTCGTGAAAATTTGGTTAGACCAGAAAAAAGATAATGGTTTTGATTGGGAACAAAAGCCAGATGGGCATTTTTATAATCAGGCTTACCAACGCAACAATGATGGCACCTTGAAGTTGCCACTTGTTCCAAATGATAAATATGAAGCCATTAGCATAACAAATAAAAATGACGCTAATGATCCTTTGTGTGATGCTGATGAACATATGCTAATTTTACAAAAAAGTGATTTTAATGTTAATGATGAGTATGATGTTAATTTTACCTTTACGACAGGTAGTTTACCTGCAAATGGTTTATATCGATTAAGAGTTGCTGTTAATCTTTTGAATATTCCTACTCCCAGAAATGAGCAAAACGTTTCGGTTACTTATCCCAAATTAAGTTTGACAGACTTAGGTACGCCGCCTGAACTGAGTGTTATTTCGCCTGATGCTGTATCCTTCACGTGGAGTAGCTCTTGGGTGGAAAATGGGCAGCTTTACACTGAAAATTTGGGGACAAACTCAAGTGTCTCAAACTTGAAAGAAGGGAGAACGTATCAAGTTGAAGTAACGAATATGAATGGAGAAACATACACGGTGAAATATTATTATAATCCCCTTATCATTCCATATGGCTTAGATAAACACGCAATTCTTTACCCAGATTTTAATGATAATCAATCGGAAAATGCTTTGCACACTTACTCTTGGGCAAAAGATGGGGTGCAGGGATTAGGCTACTGGTGGCCTGTGAATCCCAGTAATGCGATGGGTGATATTTGGGATGTGGGACTATTAAAATGCGGAGCCAATGCCTCTTACCCAAGTCCTGAAGGTTTATGGGGAGCAAATGACAAAGAAACCCAGATAATACAGTTTGATTTAAAAAAGACTATGTCTTCTTCTGTAGTTTCGATAGAACAAAATTATGATGGAGAAAAGAGAAACGGGTATAATAATTATGCAGACATATCTCATAGTTTAATACTTGAGAACGAATACAATCTTAGTCTTCGCGGTTTGCCAAGTGCTAAGTATAAACTGTGGTTGAAAAAAAATGGAACGCTAGTACAACCCATTTTAATTGGTGGTGGAACATTAGATGCGCAAGGACAAGGGCAGCTGTCTTTTACTTTGTCGAACCAGGGGCCTAATCCGGTAAGCACAGGAATCTATCGTTTGCGAGTAGGCATCGGAGATCATCCGGTTTTTTCGGGTGGTTTTACAGGCGAGTTGAGGGATTATTTGCTCATAGTGAGTGATAGTCAGAATGATATTCCTTGCGAAGTCCCGGAACCTAATCCGCCATCGAATCTGACTGTTAGTGCGGTTATTCCTGTTTTTAGCGCTTTGCAACTTAGTAGGGTTATCGATCAAAACGACCCTGCAAAATATAAGGATTTTGCAGAATGGGCGAGTGTTTTAGCGGCTAGGTATGGAGATGCATCTAATATAACAAGTGATTTGGAAACCTACTATACGGATAGATTAAGTGCGGATGAAAGTCCTATTTTTGGCCAAAATGAGATTAACTATATAGAACTCGGAAATGAGCAGGACAAGTTTTGGAGAGGAGATATATCTTTATTAGGAACCGGATTGAATATGTATCAAATGATACCCTCCCAGTTTGCCGCTTTTTTAAGTGCAGCGTATGATGGTGGATGTGGAAGTCAAGACTTTAGTATTTCTAATACAAGTATCATAGGTGTGAAGAATGTGGCTCCGAATATAAGGGTGGCTAACGGTGGATTGGCAGGATTTCAAGGAGTCACTTTGGAAAAGACTATCGACTTTTGTGTCAATACGCTTATGCGAAACCAATCGGCTCAGTGTTCCAATAACTATTTGCCTTTTGATGTGATTAATTTTCATCAATATTGTACATCAGTAAATGCGATTCCCGCAAATAGTAAAAAAACTCCTTTTGATGCCAATCATCCAAGGCCAGCGAAGCCGGATAATTTACCTGATGATGAAAAATTTGCTTATTATTATGAAAATCCAACTGATATTGGATTGTTTGGCGGGACGGGCGTTGCTCCCGAAGAAGGAGGCTTAAAGACTTATGTCCGGTTAACCTTAGAAAGATTAATGGAGTATGTTAATGGCTTGGAAAGTAACCACCCCGGTATTTTTGATGAATTCACTAGTAAGGAAGTCTGGTTGTCGGAGTTTGGCTATGACTCGGCTCCCGGTTCACCGGTGAGTGTTAAGACGATTTCAGGTCAGAGTTTTCAGCGAACCCAAGCGGATTGGTTAGTACGCTCATTTTTGGAAGTATCCGCAGCAAGAGCTGTTTACAACCAGCACACAATGAGAGTGCATCGGGCGATGGCTTTTGATTACAGAGATACAAAAAGTCCTAGTCCCTTATATCAACGTAGTGGATTGCTAAATGCTGATTATGCACCCAAAAAAGCTTGGTATCATGTGCAGACCATGCGGAATGCACTGGGGCAGACAACGTATCAAGGGGAATTCACAGGAAAAACTATGACTCCGCTAAATGGGACATCGTTCGATTTTTCCTCCGAAGCAAGGATTTATCATTATCAAGGTGATTATAAGGGAACTGAAAGGGATATCTTGGTCATCTGGAGTCCGAATTCTTCGGATAGCCAAGGAGAGTTGACTTTGGATTTTCCTGATTTGTTTAATGATGCACAGCTTACAGTTTCTTCACTAACACTCATCACCCCCCGAGACGGCGACGAAGACGGGCAGCACTTTGGGATTTCAAATATCCCAAACAGCACCTACACCTTCACCGGCGACCATGCCATTACAGAGACCCCCATGTACGTCGTCTTAAATGTAGCCGAAAATGAAGTAGCACACAACTCTTGTCCAAACTTTGTGATAGAAGACAAAGGCTGTTCTTCCTTTACGCTAAGGTGGTATCCGATGGACGATGAGCCGGAAAAAGTGGATATATACACCAGCTATACGGCTCCCGCAGTCGATGCCCAAAATGGATGGGTTTTTGATGCCGCAGCCGATGATATGAAGCTGCAAGCTCAAGATTATA
>JALVCY010000584.1 GCA_027009605.1 Saprospiraceae bacterium | reverse complement strand
TGCCCGCAGATTTAATCCCGCAGATTTACGCAGATTTTATTCCCGCAGATTCACGCAGATTTAATTTCCCGCAGATTCTCGCAGATTTTATTCCCGCAGATTCACGCAGATTTTTCTCCCGCAGATTCACGCAGATTTTTCTTTCAAGGTAGTTGTCACCACTCACTACTCATCTCTCACCACTCACTACTCATCTCTCACCACTCACTACTCACCGCTCACTACTCACGACTCACTACTCACTACTCGTCTCAACCAGCGCAGCGTCTCAACCACGAAGTCCGAATCCACGATAGTAATCGGGAGGAGTTCTCAACCAGAGAGCCGAAGGCGAACGTCTCAACTTCTTCAACTAGCGCAGCGAATCAACTTCTTCAACTTACTCACCACTCATCTCTCACCACTCTCAACTAAAAGCACTAAATTTGTACCAAAACCCGCCAAAAACAGTTTTACAATAGCACCAAATTAGTCTAACCTATGCGGGGTTTTCAAAAAGTACTTTTGCGTTTGTTCGTTGCCCTAGGCTTACTTTTAGGGGGAAGCATCTATGGCTTTGGGCAGACCATACTGCTTTCGAATCTGGTACAAAGGACTTTTTCTGTTGCGGAAGATAGCTTGTGTCTGGGTGGTTTGACCATTTTGCCTGCGACCGTGTCAGTGCGTCAATTGCCCGGCTCAAAGCTCTTAGATAGCACATATTATCGTTTGGAAGGGCATTGTCTTATTTTGCGCAAGCCCCTTCCTTTGGGAGATAGTCTGCAGGTCACTTACCGGGCTTTGCCGGTGGATTTGGGGCGGCATTATCGTTGGGTGGATAGTGTGGAAGTAGGAGCCAAGCCGGAAGAAGTGGACATCGCCTTTGACTTCACGGATGAAGCATCTAAATCTGTCTTGCCTGACCTGAAAGGCTTGGATTATCAAGGCAGCTTTGCCCGGGGGTTCACCCTGGGAAACAATCAGAGCTTGGTCTTGAATTCGAGTTTTAACCTGCGAATGGCCGGCAAAATCGCCAATGATTTGGAGATAAAAGCGGCCATTACTGACGAGAATATTCCCATTCAGCCGGAAGGAAATACACAGGAATTGCGGGAGTTTGATAAGATTTTTATTCAACTTCGAAAAGGGACTTCCAGCTTGACCGCAGGGGATTATGAACTCAAGTCTCACGATAGCTACTTTTTGAAATATTACAAAAAGTTGCAAGGCGCTACCGTAGAAACGAGCTTTCCGGTAGGAACAGAAAGTACGATTAATTTGCGGGGCAGTGTCGCCATTCCGAAAGGACAGTTTGCAAGAAACACCCTAACTCCCAGTGAAGGCAATCAAGGCCCTTATGCGTTGCAAGGGAATAATGGGGAGCGATTTTTAATTATTTTGTCCGCAACAGAACGGGTCTTTTTGGACGGAAGATTGCTTAAAAGGGGGATAGACGAAGACTATGTGATAGACTATAATCGCGGAGTAGTTACGTTTACGGCACGTAATTTAATCACTAAAGACTCTAGGATTGTGGTTGAGTTTGAATATGCCGACCAACGATTTCAGAAAAGTTTGATGGCAGCCGATGCAGAATGGAAGTATAAAAAATGGAATGTTTTTTTTAATTTTATGACGAGTCAAGACAGCAAATTGACGGGCGGTGCCAAAGACTTAAGCAAAGAAGAAAAAATAATTTTAGCTCAAGCCGGTGATGATTTGGCTCAGGCATTTGTTTCAGGAATTGATACAATTAATCATTTTACTCCGGAAATCGTGACCTATGAAATTGTAGATACTATGGGATTTTCCGGAGTGCTACGCTATTCTACCGACCAAACAAAAACCTTGGTGAAGGCTAGATTCTCGGATGTGGGGGCGGGGCACGGCCATTATATTATCAGCCAATCGGCCGCCAATGGACGGGTCTATGAATGGGTCGCTCCGGATTCAGCTACGGGCATGTTGTTGGGAAATTATGAGCCGGTCATTTCTTTGACGGCACCGGAGTTGCATCAAGTCTTTTCTATGGGGACGGAAGGGGCTATCGGCAAGCATCTGAATTTTCAATCGGAAGTGAGCTTATCCCGAAAAGATTTGAATCGTTTTTCTGAATTAGACAAAGGGGATGATACGGGATTGGCGGCTAAGATAAGTTTGACTCACTCTCTCCCTTTCGGAAAAAAGAAAGCCAGTCCGAAGCTAGAGACAAAGATGACTTATGAGTGGGTCTCAGGAAGATATCGAAGCTTGACTCCTTTTCGGCAAACTGAATTTTCAAGAGATTGGAATTTGAGTAGTTTGGAGAATTCGGCGGATGAGCAATTACCGGATTTTTCGCTAAAATATGTACAGCCCGATTGGGGGCATTTTCAATATTTATTTTCCGGATATTCGCAAAAAGGAGTTTATGACGGGCAAAAGCATAGCTTGGATTTTCAACTGGACCATGGGCGTGTTCGGTGGATTTCCGGCGCAAGTTTGCTCCATTCTAAATCCCAATTGGAGCGAACTCAATTTTTACGTCCCCGCACAGATTTGTCGGTTAGCTTCCTAAACAAATTGGGCAAAGTACCGGGACGTGTGGGCGTCATCTGGGAGCAAGAAGATAATCGACGTTTTACGGAAGTCACTGGTAATCAACTAGATACGCTTTCTTTGGTGAGTCGGCATTATGATTTTTACAAGTTGTATTTGGAGATGCCTTCCGGCAAAAAGTTTAAGTCCGGTTTTTTTGTGTCCCAACGAAAGGACTTCGTTCCGGGGCGTTTGGTCTCTTCTTCATTGGCCGGCCAATTTTTGCAAAGTACCGATGCCGTGGATTTGGCTTGGCAAGGCAAATGGCTGGCGTCTAAAGCATCGAGACTGAGTTGGCAACTGACCAGAAGACAGCTGTCCATTACACAACAGGCATTAACAAATCAAAAACCACAGAATACTTGGCTGGGAAAATTAGATTATTATTTTAAATTACCGAAAGGCCTGTTGCTTTCTACAACGACCTACGAGTTGGGTTCCGGGCAAGCGCCCAAAATAGAGTACAACTATTTGAAAGTGGATCCCGGGCAAGGTAGTTTTACATGGATTGATCGCAATAATGATAGCATCCCGCAATTGGATGAATTTGAAGTGGCACCATTTGCAGACCAAGCTGACTTTTTACGTGTTTCGATTGTGACGAACGAATTTGTGCCGACAAACAATGTTCGTTTTAACCAATCCATCCGGTTCAATCCCAAAAAATATTTATCAAATAAAAAAGGAATATTAAAATTTGCCGGAAGGCTTTCGACGATAAGTTCTGTGCGCTTGTTCCGACGGCTTCTTGTCTTGCCCAAAGTAGCTTCTTGGAATCCTTTTGCGCAAGCGGTGGACTCGGCATTGGTAACGACAGATGCTTCTGTGCTAAATACTTTGTACTTTGACAAGGGGAGTCCCAAATTTGAGTGGCAAATTGGACAAAAATCAAGCCGGCATAAATCCTTACTGACTTCCGGCGCAAATGCCCGGTCGCTGGAGCAGTATTTTTCTAAAGTGCGCTACCGGGTAAGCCGGTCTTTAAATGTGCAATTGGAAGGAGCGCAAGAAAAACAAAAGAATGAGTCTAAATTATTTGAACAAAGAAATTTTAATATTAAAAATAGGAACGGCCGGTTTTCACTTACGCATGTTCATGATAGACGCTTACGAAATATTGTTAGTTATGCCTACGAACAAAAAGCCAACAAAATAGGTGCGCAAGAATCAATGGTAAGCCACCAATTAAAATGGGAGCTGACATTGACCGGAAAGCCCAAACAGTTTGATTCACAGCGTCCGATTCGGTTAAGAGCAGATTTTTCGATAGTAAAAATTGATTTTGATGGGGCGGCCGGTTCTTCCGTGGGTTATACAATGTTGGAAGGCTTGCAACCCGGTCAAAACTTATTATGGGGAGTGAGTATCGATAAGCAATTGACTAAATCTATGATTTTGAGCTTGTTGTATAATGGTCGTCAGACAGGTACCAAAGGGAAGCCGGTTCATGTCGGAAGCATGCAGGCACGAGCGATTTTTTGAAAGGTAGAGCAGAAAAAATGTATATTTGTGGGATGAAACAAGGTAGATACAAGGTTTTATTAGTTGATGACGATGTTTCCGTCTTGGAATTTTTGAGCTACAATCTGGTTCGACATGATTTTGATGTTCGGACTGCACAAAATGGACTCGAAGCCATCGCCTTAGCACAGACCTTTATGCCGGATTTGATTATTCTGGACTGGATGATGCCCGAGATGGATGGCTTGGAAGCTTGCCGCCGGTTGAGGTCAGATTCATTGTTTGATGAGACCATCATTGCGCTGCTTACGGCTAAGGATGATGATTTTAGCAGGATAGAGGCCTTTGCGGTTGGAGCCGATGACTACATTCACAAGAGCATTCGTCCGAAGGTATTTGTGGCCAAGATGGAAGCTTTGTTGCGTAGAAAGATGGTGCCTAAGCCACGTGTGAGCGATGTGATTACTATTTTTGACCTAGAGATTTTTCTTGAAAAGAGATTGGTCAGAAAAGCCGGGAAAAAGTTGGCTCTTACAAAGATTGAATTTGATTTGCTGAATTTATTCTTGTCGAACAAAAACAAAGTTTTTTCCCGCCAGGAGATACACGACGCCATTTGGGGTAAGGAGGTCATCGTTGGAAACCGGACATTAGACGTCCATATCCGTAACTTGCGTAAAAAAGTAGGTGAGCAGATCATCGTTACGAGCAAAGGCGTGGGTTATACTTTGGGTTAGTTTTTTGAAGGTCTCCCAAAGACCGATTTGCAACCTAAATCATTTTGGTCAGTGACAATTGTTTTTAGTTTCATCTAGTATTCAAGTGATGAAGGTATTATCTTGCCTGTGATATTTGGATTCTGAGACTTAAAAACCAATAAAATGAAAAAAGTATTTAATATTTCGTTTTTGGTCATGCTCCTTGTAGGTAGTTTGACTTTATTTTCAACTTCCTGTAAGACTTCATCAGATTCGTCTTTTAAGAAAAGAGTGGCTAGGGGCAAAGAACTTTATGACAGCTATTGCAAGGCCTGCCACGGCAAAACGGGAGACGGCCCCTTGGCAAATGAGTTAAAAACAACTCCTCCGGATTTGACCAAAATTAGCGCAAGAAGAAACTCAACATCCTTCCCCGTACTCGAAATTGCCCAATATATTGACGGACGAAAAGACGTAAAAACGCATGGTACACGTGAGATGCCCGTATGGGGAGATGAGCTAAAAGTCAAGGAAAACCTAGACAACGAAAAGGCGCTGCAAGGAAAAATCGGGGACTTGTTGGCGTATTTGGAGAGTATCCAAGAATAAAAAGCCACCAGATTGCCCGTAGTTTTAACGCTGCCTGTCCTCGGCTCATTCAAGATGCATAAAGCTTCCTGAAACCCGCTTTTTCTGTATTGGCGACTTCAGCCGCCTAGATTATTGTCTAGGGAACGTGGCGACTGAAGTCGCCGTTACAGAAAAGCCTTATAGGGGCTCTATCCTTTACAACTTTTGAAATAACATCGGGACAAAATCTCCTTCCCAACTCAGCTCCAACCAATACATACCTTGCGGTAGAAAAGAGATGTCTATCGTATTTCCATTTATGATTTTGGGTTGGCTGCCCTGCCAATAACCTACTAGACTAGCCCCCACATCATCCATTTCATCAGTATGCCATCCCAAAGAAAAAATCGAATACTGCCCGGCTGCCTGAGATCCATTAAATCCCCAATTTGGTACGCAAATAAAATTTGACGAAAGTCTTGAAGATTCACAAAATCATGACGCACGTCACCTGTTTACATGCTTTTATATGATTTGTATCACCTTTTATGTTATGCAAAGGTTTGCACAAACTGCTTAATTTTGTAGCAAGACAATTAAATACACCGTTATGACATCAAGAGAAAGAGTTTTTAATGCACTAAGTGGAAAAGAAGTCGATCGTCCACCCATTTTTGTAACACTTACCCCCGAAGCGGCTCAAAAGCTCTCGAAACACATCGGTGTCCCCTACGAAGAGCCTTTTGATTCCCTGCTCTCTACCCGGATGTCTCACATGAATCTACTCACCAAGCTCGGCAATGACTGTGTAGGCATCGCTGCCACATCTCCAAAGAACAATCCCACTCGTCTCATCGACGAAGAAAAAGGAGTGTATGAAAATGAATGGGGGATGCAATTCGTCAGCGTAGGTCTTTACAATGAATTCTACAAATACCCTTTGGCTCAGGTGTCCTCCGTCGAAGATATCGAAAATTATAACTGGCCGGATCCTTATGCCGAAGGACGATACGATGCCGCCGCCGAACTAATCGCTAAATACAAAGGAGAATATGCGATTGTCGCTGATTTGGAAACATCTTTCTTTGAAACGAGCTGGTACCTAATGGGCATGGAAAAACTATTGATGGACATGGCCATGGAAGAAGATCACGTCTTTGCACTTTTTGATAAAGTAATGGAAATTAACACCAAAGTCGGATGCAAACTTATCGAAATGGGTGCCGATATCATCTGGGCCGGTGATGACTTTGGTACACAACGAGGCATGATGATTTCTCCGGACATGTGGAGAGAAATTTTTAAACCCCGCATCAAATGGATGTTTGAAGAGTTCCGAAAGGTCAATCCGGACATCAAAATCGCTTGGCATAGCTGTGGCTCCATCGTCCCCATCATTGAGGACTTTGCTGAAATAGGCTTGGATATCTTGAACCCAATCCAACCCTTAGCCGAAGGCATGGAACCTAATTTCCTCAAGGAAAACTATGGAGACCAACTCGCCTTCTTTGGAGGCATTGACATCCAGCACCTTTTGCCCAAAGGCTCCAAAGAAGAGATTCGGGCAGAAGTCAAAAAACGCATCGAAATTTTGGGCAAAGGCGGTGGCTATATCATCGCTCCCGCACACAATATCCAAGATGACACGCCTGTCGAAAACATTTTGACTTTCTATGAAGCCGTTTTTGAGTATGGCAAGCAAGACTATCCAATTTCAATCACTTGAGGCTCCTTGCGGAATAATTGTTAAACATCTAAAAAAATAAGAAACAATGATAGATTACGCTCAACTCAACCAATTCCTTTACGAAGGCAAAGCTAAAAAAGTCCAAGAGATGGTCCAACAAGCCTTGGACGAAGGCATTCCCGTTTCAGAAGTCCTTTCGGAAGGACTAATTGCCGGAATGGCTGTCTTGGGAGAAGATTTTAAGCATAATATCCTCTATGTTCCGGAAGTACTCATTGCGGCTCGAGCCATGAAAGCCGGGCTAAATATTCTCAAACCATTTCTCGGAGATCAAAATGCCAAAGACAAGAAAGGAGTCGTTGTCATTGGCACCGTAAAAGGGGATTTACACGATATAGGAAAAAACCTGGTAAGCATGATGACCGAAGGTGCCGGCTATGAGGTGATTGACTTAGGCGTCGATCAATCTTATGAGCAATTCATGGACGCAGCCATCGAGCACAAAGCGGATATTATTGGCATGAGTGCGCTCTTGACCACCACCATGCCTTACATGAAAACAGTCATTGATAAGTTTAAGGAAAACAATATGGGACACATCAAATTTATCATTGGTGGCGCCCCTATCAATAAAGCCTTTGCCGACGAAATCGGAGCCGATGGATACGGGCCGGATGCAGCTTCTACAGTGGAAATAATGAACCGTTTAATGGCAGCGGGCTAGTCCGGTTTTTTATGTCCTTACTAAAAGAAAAATTAGATGCACCCGGCTTTAAGATTGGCTTGGAACTGGTCTCCACCAGGGGGACTATGAGCGAAGCCAAAGCCATG
>JALVCY010000583.1 GCA_027009605.1 Saprospiraceae bacterium | reverse complement strand
GCTGGATGTCCTGAATAGGAACAGCCATCATGCCCATCGCTAAAACAGGCGTGCCGGCTACGAAACAGCCTTTTCCGGTGATTTTGCAGACTAGCCAGTCTCTTACCGCTTTTGACCTAGACAGCTCGGTGGGACTTAATCTACCTTCTCAAAGACATGCAAGTTGCTATCAAAATCATAAACAAATAAATAAGGTGCGGAATATACCATATCCCTGCCTGCCGGAAAACTTACTCCTTCAACTTCATGCACCCAATCAAATCGACCAGTATTGGTATTAAAAGCGCCAATTTTCCCCTTGCGACTATCTGTTGTAACAATATAATCTCCTATTATTACATAATTATCCCTTTGGGTTTCAATACCGATTTCTTTTTCAAAATAATCACTATCTACAAAAGATTTTTCTTTTTTACCTGTTAAGACATCGAAACAGTTGTAGTTGACCATCATTTGATGAACTAGCTCTCCTTCCTGACCAATTTTCAAACCCAAAGCAAGGGTTTTGACTTCCCATATTATTTTTCCGGAACGAATATCCATCCCAAAAATCCTATCAATTTTATCAATGCCTAATACTAAAATGTCTTTTGCAAGACCTATTGGTCTTACATAGCCATTTTGGTTTTTTAATTGTGGGTAGGCATCACTAAAATCATGCACCCATTCAATTTCACCGGTGTCCCTACTATATTTCGTTAATACAAATTGCCACTGCCCTATAAAGTTCTCTTCTATTTGCTCTAATGATTTTATATCTTTGCGTGACCACTTAAAGACTTTTTCTATTACGGAAAAAGCACCAATTAAATTACTTTTCATATTTTCAGCAACAAGCAATGATTTATTCTTATCTCCTAAAATAAAGCTAACATCCTTAGATAGTGTTTCAACTTTCGACAAGTTATTTGAATAAATAAAGCCATTATGTGCAAAATCTAAACCAAAAAGATTTTGCCCAAAGCCATAAATTTTATATACTTTATTGAAATTTTCTTCACGTTTCAATATTCTAGACGATTTTATATCATATTTTAAAATCCCACCCCCTTTTTTAATGTAAAAAAATTCATCCTTGTAATAAACGAAATCTTGAACTTCTTTTACACCCCCTATTTTCTTGAACATCATTTTACCCAATTTATTAAATCAACCAATTCCCCATTATTTGCTTTTGCAACCAATTTTGCAGCAGATGTGATGTCATTACTCAAACTTTTAAAAAAGCTAGGATTAGCAGCAAACAACTCTGTCGCTTTAGCACTATTTTTAAACACATTTTGAAATTGTTTTTTCATTGCATCTTGAATCCCATCGCTAAAATAATAGTCGAATTCTCTTTTGCTGAAAATGTAAGCTTTAAATTGTTCATAAGTGTCTCCCACAATACTATAAGCCTTCTTCCAGTTCTTCATCTCTATGGACTTCTTTATTACATCACTCCCAGCTATTTTTTCCAAAAGCAAATCGAGCTTATGTTTAGTCGCTATATCAGGAATAGATCCTTCAAATCTTTTAAGAGAATAACCACCTTCAAGAATCTCATCCATATTATTGGCCATTTTTCTCAAAGTCAATGCAGCTCCTTTGGCCTTTGATTTTTGTTCACCAGCCTCTATCAGGAAATCCTCGTTCGCACCATCCTTCCAATCCCAAAAAGCAACCACAATCTCGCTCGTCAGGCCTTGCAGGCCACCCCGTCCAAAAGTGCAGGGTTTTAACCTGCCTGCGGACGCAATCAGGCTAGCATCTTGGCAAAGAGCTTACTCCAAAAAATCCGGACTTAGTGGTTTGTTCTTGGCTCCACAAAATTTTATTCTGTTTGCTCTCTTATTTTAACCCCCTTTTTTTATTCGGCTTTCGCCGTTCCTTCCCTTCGAGCGTTGTTACGCTCGACCCTTCGGGATCGGTCAGTCATCCCTAAGAAGTGGGGAGTTAAGGTAAA
>JALVCY010000582.1 GCA_027009605.1 Saprospiraceae bacterium | reverse complement strand
ACATATGTTTTTGTGTATATATTTTTTTGAATTAGATTTATTTCAGATCAAACCTGCAAGCTGACCGCAGGAAGGCGGGGCAAAAAACACAGAAATAGCCTAGCTATTGCGAGTATTTTGTAAGCATGCGAGCAACTACATCTTTTACCCACCAAACCAAAAGAGTATCTTTGCCAAAAATAAATAAAAAATGGGAAAGAAAAAATTTAAGACATCCGAAGAGATGTTTCCTTTGGTAAAAGCATATTTAGAAGGAGAAAAATCAAGGGCAGATTTTTGCTTTGAAAACGGTATCAAGCAACATGTTTTAAACTATTGGCTAAGCCAATATCGAAAAAATCAATCGCAATCATCCGTAGAATCAAAATTTGCAAAAATAACGGTCGTGGAACCGTCCCTAGCTACTGCTCAAGAAATAACCATTCAATGTGCCAATGGTGTCATTATAAAAATACCGATGTAGATGTTTGCACTAAATAGCCAGATGGATTATTTCTTGTACTTAGAGCCAACCGACATGCGGAAGGGGTTTGATGGCTTAAGTGGAATAATCCAAAATATTTTACGCAAAAATCCAATGAATGGTTGTGCGTACATTTTTATTAATCGACGAGCAGATAGGATGAAACTGTTGGTTTGGGAAGGTAATGGATTCACCCTTTACTATAAGCGATTGGAACAAGGTCGTTTTGAACTTCCAAAATCGAATAATCCCACAGGATTAACCATTAAATGGGAGACCCTTATGTTGATAGTTTCAGGCATAAAATTAGAAAAAATAATTAGAAAAAAACGCTATAATTTTTGCAAAAGATCGGGATAAATTTCGTATCTTTAACATGTGACAAGAAAGGAATTAATCATAGAAAATAGCAAGTTAAGGGCTAATTTTTTAGAACTGAAACAGAGATACGAACAACTCTTGAAGTTGATTCATGGGGTTAAATCTGAGCGCTTTGTTCAACATGATGTTCCTGAGCAACTATCTCTTTTTGCAGATGCAGAAGATTCAAGAGAACAGGTAGAAGATACAGAAACTATTACTTATGAACGTAAGAAGAAAGGGAAAAAGCATCCTGGTCGAAATGAAATTCCTGAGCACTTGCCTGTAGAAGAAGTAACCATCGAACCCGAAGAAGATACTACTGGCATGAAACGTATCGGGGAAGAAATCACTGAAACACTAAAATATACTCCGGCAAGTCTAATAAAAGTACGAACTATCCGTCCAAAATATGCAAAAGCTAATGAAGAAGGAGTGGTTATTGGAAAATTGCCTTCACGCCCAATTCCTAAAAGTTATGCCGAAGCATCGTTATTGGCTCACTTATTTGTTTCAAAATTTATTGATCATCTACCATTTTATCGACTAAGGCAAATGTTTAAACGAGATTTTGATTGGGATTTGCCTTCGAGTACCATCAATGATTGGTTTGTTTCGGTTTGTACCTTACTAGAGCCCCTTTATCAAGTATTGATAAAAAAAATATTGGAAACCAGTTACGTCCAAGCTGACGAATCAACCCTAAAAGTATTAGATAAAAACAAAAAAGGCAGCACACATTTAGGTTATCAGTGGGTTTATCACTCACCTGAGTTAGGATACGTGTATTTTCACTATCGCAAAGGTCGTGGGCAAAACGGTCCCAAGGAATTATTGGGAAACTATGACGGTTATCTCCAAACAGATGGCTATAAAGTGTATGATAATATAGTCAAAGGCAAACCGATTACATTGGTGGGATGCATGGCTCATTTGCGTCGTAAATTTCATGAATCTCTAGATACAGACAAGGCTAGAGCAACATATGCTTTAAACCTAATTCAGCAACTTTATGCAATCGAACGCAAAATGAAGGAAGATTGCTTATCCGCTAAAGCAAGAAATGAAATTAGACGAACAAAGAGTAAGGCTCTTATGGATGAACTCAAAGAATGGATGGAT
>JALVCY010000581.1 GCA_027009605.1 Saprospiraceae bacterium | reverse complement strand
AGCGCAAGCGAAATGGGCGGAAGAATTGGACATACCTATTATTATACATGCCCGCAAGTCGTTGGATTTGTTGATAGAATTGGTGCAAGAGATAAAAACGCCGAAGCTGCGGGGCATATTCCACTGTTTTACGGGGAATGCGCAACAAGCGAAGCGGATAGTGGACGTAGGATTCTTGTTGGGGATAGGCGGGGTATTGACTTTTAAGAATGCCAAACTGCGGGAGGAAATAAAGGAAATACCGTTAGAATCGTTGGTGTTGGAGACCGATGCGCCGTATTTGACACCGGCTCCCTTTCGGGGAAAAAGGAACGAAAGTAGTTATGTAAAATACGTTGCAGCTCATTTGGCGGAAGTCAGGGGGCTTGCGCCGAAAAAAGTAGAAGAAGAGACGACAAAAAATGCAGAAAAGCTGTTTTTTGGGAAATAAGGGCCGATTTTGGAAAAAAAAAGTGATTTTTCGCAAAAAATTATTAGGAATTCCAAAATTTATAATACTTTAGCGTCTGACTATTGAAAACATGTCGTTTCCCGGATGATTTCGGGGTGTGATTACTTACCGTTGTAGGAAGCTTCTGCTTTATGGAGTTGCCTGCGATTAGTAGTTGATTTTCAATCAAATGGAGAGTTGTCCGAGTGGCTTAAGGAGCACGCTTGGAAAGCGTGTGTACGCCAAAAGTGTACCAAGGGTTCGAATCCCTTACTCTCCGCCATTGAAAGACTGCGTGAGAATAATTCATTTTAAAATGTTAAACCTTTGACTATGCGTAAATTAGTTGCCCTAATTTTTGTTTTTGGATTGGCCATTGTTTTTGGTCATGAATTGATGGCACAGGATGCCGAAGTTGCTGCAGGCCCACAGGGCTTTCAATTAGTGAAAAAGTATTTCATCGATGGTGGTTGGGGCTTTATGTCCTTCGTATTGGTGACGTTAATTTTCGGTCTGGCTTTTGCTATTGAGCGGATTATCACATTGAGTATTGCCTCTACCAACACGGACAAATTGATGTCCAAGATTGATGATCACCTAAAATCAGGTGATGTGGCCGGTGCCATGGAAGTGTGTAAAGCCACTCCGGGACCCAGCGCCAGTGTACTTTATGAAGGCCTTAGAAATGTAAAAAAAGGACCGGATGCAGTCGAAAAAGCCATCGTGTCTTATGGTTCTGTCCAAATGGGACTATTAGAAAAAGGCCTAGTTTGGATTGCCTTATTTATCGCCTTGGCTCCGATGTTAGGGTTCATGGGTACGGTAATCGGTATGATTGGTGCTTTTGATAACATTGAAGCGTCCGGAGACTTATCTCCATCAGTCGTAGCAGGTGGTATTAAAGTGGCTCTTTTGACTACGGTATTTGGATTGATTGTAGCGATTATCCTACAAATCTTATATAATTACATCGTCTCAAAAATTGATGGCATCACTCAGAAAATGGAAGAAACATCATTTGGGTTGGTTGATTTGTTGTCTAGTTACAACGTCTTCAATAAGTAATCCTTTTTTTGAACCATCCCATTCGCTTTCGCAAAAAAGTGAATGAGGATAAAATCTGATGTTATGTATAAGTTTTTAATAAAAAGAGGACAGATGGTGGCTTTCTTGGTTGGAGCCGTAATCGCTATCATACATGTCGTTTTGGCTATGGGTGGTAATTATGACTTTGGTTTGAATATGAGCTATGCCTTGATTGCCATTAGTGCATTCGTCTTACTAATTGGTGTTGCCAAATACTTCATAGAGAATCCCAAGCAAATCAAAACGTTATTGGGTTTTATTGTCCTTTTTGCCTTGGTGGGTGTGTTTATCATGACAAGCTCTAGTGAAGCACCGGCAGTTTTGCAAAAGACTATTGATGCTCAAGGGATTTCTCCCAGTGTATATAAGTATGTGAGTGGTAGTGTGAATGCCACCATGATATTGCTTGCTTTGGCCTTTGCCGGCTTGGTTATTTCTGAAATAGTTTCAATCTTTAAATAAAGCATTATGGCTAAAAGAATGGAAAATGAAGTCAATGCCAGCTCCATGGCTGATATTGCCTTCCTATTACTCGTCTTCTTCTTGGTAACGACCACCATGAATCCGGACACCGGAATCACGGTAAAGTTGCCACCTTGGTCTGAAGATGAGGCCGAAGAAGTGAAGTTGAATAAGCGTAATGTGTTTGCGGTATTGGTCAATGCCAACAATGACTTGTTGGTTCGCGGCGAGCCGGAAGATGTCGGCTCCTTACGGGAAAGGGCAAAGGAATTTATTGCCAACCCCAACCATCGGGAAGATTTGGCAGAAATGCCAACCAAGGCGATTATTTCCTTGAAAAATGATAGGGGGACTAAGTATGAGACCTATATCGCAGTATATAATGAGCTGAAAGCTGCTTATCGAGAGCTTTGGGACGAAGAAAGTCAACGACTTTATGGGGAGCCTTATAGTGAAGATATGACCATTGAACAAAAAAAGAAGATTCGGAGTAAGTATCCTTTTGTTCTTTCTGAAGCTGAACCTACTGCTTTTGGCGAAGAAGAAAAATAATTCTCTAACATTTGAAATAGGCAATTATGTCAAAATTTAAGAAAAAAACGGATAAAGGGACACCTGCTGTATCGACAGCATCTTTACCGGATATCGTTTTCATGTTGCTTTTCTTTTTTATGGTAGCAACCAAGATGCGAGATTCATCTATTATGGTGAAAAATGTCGTCCCGGAAGCTACAGAATTAGTCAAGTTAGAGCATAAAAACTTGGTCAATACCATCTATATTGGAGTACCTTTAAAAAAATGGCAGGCTACTTATGGTAAAGCGCCAAGAGTCCAGCTAGGTGATAAATTTGCGGAAGTAGAAGATATCCCCTTCTTTATTGAGAAGTTTAAAGCTAAGATTAAGGAAGCGCAACGGCCTATGATTTTTACTTCGCTTAAAGTGGATAAGGATGTGACTATGGGGATTGTTTCTGACGTCAAGACTCAATTACGTAAATCCGGTCAATTAAAATTGAATTATTCTGCGAAAAGAAGGCAGGAAAAATAATAACGCATAGTTTTTAAAATTGAGCCATCTCCTGTTGGGGGATGGCTTTTTTTGTAGGTAACAACATCCAAACCATCAAAATGATTGAACCACGAAAAACACGACATTTTTTAACCACGAAAGACACGAAAAACACGAAAAAATTTGAACGTCGTAGGGCCGTTCCGATTACTATCGGAATGTGTTCGTCC
>JALVCY010000580.1 GCA_027009605.1 Saprospiraceae bacterium | reverse complement strand
CATCCAAACCATCAAAATGATTGAACCACGAAAAACACGACATTTTTTAACCACGAAAGACACGAAAAACACGAAAAAATTTGAACGTCGTAGGGCCGTTCCGATTACTATCGGAATGTGTTCGTCCTAATGAATGGTGTAGCGGCTGAACGGGTGGGCGGCATCCAAACCATCAAAATGATTGAACCACGAAAAACACGACATTTTTTAACCACGAAAGACACGAAAAACACGAAAAAATTTGAACGTCGTAGGGCCGTTCCGATTACTATCGGAATGTGTTCGTCCTAATGAATGGTGTAGCGGCTGAACGGGTGGGCGGCATCCAAACCATCAAAATGATTGAACCACGAAAAACACGACATTTTTTAACCACGAAAGACACGAAAAACACGAAAAGCCCTTGAACGTCCGAAGGACATTGAACGCCCGAAGGGCAATTTGAACGTGCGAAGCACCAATTGAACGCCAACATGTTGGTTACCAGTACTTTCAGTTGAACAGTGAGCTTACTCTGAAAAGTCAAGTGCAGTGGTTTGTTCTTGAGTCCACAAAATTTTATTTGGAGCCAACTCACCATTATACCGGAATACCGAAGTTCCCTTCCTGACAAAAAAAAAGCGCTTCTCTAAAAAGAGAAGCGCTTTTTTTTCTGTATCAAAAGGGAATTATTTTCCAAAAAGATTGTTTAAAAAGCTTTTACCAACTTTTCCGGCAATATCATCAATGATACTACCGTCACCATCGGCGTCTAAGAACTTTTCAACAATACTTTGGTGTTGATTCCGCTGTCTGTTGTTGTTCATGCTACCATTCAATAGGTTAAAGATGTCAGAAACACCAAACCCACCGGCATTCGCTTGAGTAGCCTGTCTGCGTTGTTTGCCAAGCATACCCATCACTAATGGAGCTAAAGTGGCCATTAAGTTACCGGATTGGTTAGAAGAAAGGCCGCTGATTTTAGAAAGTAAGTCAAAAGCGCCATTTTGCTTCTCACCCATCAAGTGATTTAGGATGCCCATACCATTGGCGGCACGTTGATTACCGGAGAAGTTTCCACCGATAAATCCTGTAATGTCGTCTAATACGCTACCGTCGTGATCACGATCCAAAGCGTCTAGAAAAGAAGCCCCTTTCTCGGGGTCTGCAGTCGTTTTTTTCATGGCGCCAACCAAAGTAGCCAAAGCACCATCGACAGCTGCTTCTGTTTGCTGGGGATTTTCAGCCCCAATTTTTTGAGTTAAACCATTGATGACTTCTGGAGTCATTTGTTGTTTAAGCAAGTCAAGAATATCCATTAATATTAGATTTGTGGAAGAAGCAAAATAAACTTTGGTTAAGCTAATCTCACTTCAGGTAAATAATTACTAATTTAACTAATTTTATGGTATGTTGTTGTTTTTTTTGCTAAAAAAAGTAGATTTTTGGTGTTAATATCTTGTTATTAGGGTCTTATTTGGAAGTCACTACTTTGCATGGATGCTTATAGAGATAAAAAGAGCTATTTTCTTGCAGAATTAAGACTGTTTTTTTGATAAAAAAGGGCTTGTGCTTAATTACTTCCCTTTTTTTATTTACTTTTACATTTCAACAATGAGTTTGCTCCGAAAAGTCTGGTTTTTGAAATCGTTGGTAAATTTTATTCGGGTTGCATGTGTTCTGTTCAATTGTTCAAGCCTTCAATCGTTCAACTGATTCGCATAACTAATTGATTATCAATGCTTTCAGTTGAACAGTTGAACGATTGAACAAAATCTCCAAACAGAATAAATTTTGGTAGTTTTACAGCAGAATACTTTTAGTAGTAAACTCAACAAACTAAGATTTGTTAAAAGATAAACGCTATGCTTAAATTGGCTCGGCAATTTGTGTCAGCAGGATATTTGGAACATGCCAGTCCCCAACTGACTTTTCATAATATGGCGCTATCTCAAAAGTTGGTTCAGCGAATCAAAGAGTTGGGGGTGAATCACTTTCCCGATGATGTGGTCGAAGGGGCTCAAGTCGCCGCTTTGTTTTCCCAGCTGGGCTATGCCTATGATTATGATCGTCCCGTTGAAACTTCCGGCAATTTGTTATATCAGTTTTTGGAAGAGACTTCTCTTGCGAATGAAGCGAAAAAGAACATTTTGGATTGCCTAATCCCTAATCAAGTGGCTAGCTCATCCGTAGTCAGCTTGTATCAAGATGCATGGAATAGCCTTGTGTTGGGAGATGGCTTGGAGACTTATATGTCTTTGTATCGTACAGAATTACAATTGATGCGTGATGAGCCGGTTAGTAAGGCATCGGTACGAGGCTGGTTTTATTCGCAGCTGAAACAGGCACAACTGCATACGGATTTGGCGAAAGCAAAGTATCAAACGATCCTTTCGGAAAATCTCGCCAACTTGGATCGCCAAACCAACAAAAAACTGGCGAAACAGGCGGCTGCTACCGAGCTGTTTGGGGGGATTACTCAAGCATCTCCGAGTAGAGAAGTGCAGACTTTTTTTAGGACTAGCTTTGAGTATCATACTAAGCTGATTGGTATTTCGGACAATAAAGCCCGAATTATGATTAGTGTAAACTCTATCTTGGTTTCTGTATTACTTTCTTTATTGACTTATAATTATCAAAAGGTGGCTAGTATTGTCAATCCGATGGTCATTGTACCGATATTGATTTTTTTGATTGCGGCGGTGGGGTCTTTGATTTTTGCCATTTTGTCTTCTCGCCCCAATCTGCCTTCGGGTCAGGGCAACGAGACAGAGCGGTTGTTTTCTTTTATGGATTTTGTTAAGTTAGGGAAGTCAGAATATCAAAAACAGTTGGATTCTATGCTTCGTGATGGTTCTTCTATTTTGGCGAGTATGTCTTCGGCATTGTATTATCTTGGGGGTATTCTTGACCGGAAATACAAGTATTTGACCACTTCTTATAATATTTTTATGGTGGGTTTTGTGGTTTCTGTCTTGATGTTTGTGGTGGTTTATTTTGTTTAGCTTTTTTGGTTGAGAAAGTTGAGAACGTTCGCCTTCGGCTCTCTAAGTTGAGACTCGTCCTTTGGACTTCGTGGTTGAGAGCTTCGCAGGTTGAGACAGCCTAGTTTTTTTTCGGGATTTTACTTCGATATTCGATATTCGGGGTTCTACATTCGATATTCTGTTAGTTGAAAAAGTTGAGAGAGTTGAAGAAGTTGATTCGCTGCGCTAGTTGATTCGCTCGCAGGCTTCGCTAGTTGAGAGATATGGGTTTTAGATAGGGATTTTGCTTTATTATATGATATTTGGGATTCTGTAATTGATATAGTTGTGAGATTTTTTAGCAGCCTAGCCGTTAAACCGTTGAGTTTGCTCCGAAAAGTCGAGTGCAGTGGTTTGTTCTTGAGCCCACAAAATTTTATTTGGTTTCTCATTGACAACCCTTCCACTGCCGATAGCTATCGGCATCCCTTTTGTAAAATCCCGATAGCTATCGGGAGTATGGTAACCAAATAAAATTTTGTTCCGTGCTTTAATTTCCGGCAGAGTGGACTTTTCGGAGCGGACTCACTGTTAAACCGCTACACCGCTACACCGCTACACCGCTACACCGCTACACCGCTACACCACTAATCATCTCATTCTTGGGCGGCGTTTTTTGCCCCCGGGCTGTCTAAAGCCGCCTTTCATTTGGCCGGCTTTCTTCATGATTCCGCGGTTTTTGAATGCTTTTTGGAATTCTGCGACTCGTTGTTTGATTTGTGGCTCTTTAATTTTTAGGCTTTCGAGTTCTTTTAGGTATTTTTGGACGGCGGGCCATTTTTGTTTGTTGGCTTCGATGCTGGCTAATTGGATGAGTACCATGGCTCTTTCGTCATCGGAGTTCATGGGTTGTTCGTTGGCTAGGTTAAGCCATCTTTCGGCTTCCGCAAAATCCTTTCTTTGAGAAGCAAAGGTACTTTTTAGGATGAAGTAAGTGCTGCGAATCGGGCCGTATAACCAATTAGGCTTGATGGTCATGTTTAATCTTTTCTCTGCGGCGGCAAAATCTTGGGATTGAACCATCTGGGCGCTGGATTGGACAGTACCTAGAACAAAGTATCCGATGAGCAAAATGAGACCAATCAAAATAAAAGGCAACCCATACCAGGTGCCAAAAGCAGCCCAAAGCGCTATGCCGCCAATAATAGTCACAGCCATTAAGGCAAAACGAAGATAGATATTGATTAAAAACATGAAAGTTTATGTTTGGTGAGCAAATTTTGCGTAAGCGTGTGCAAAAATACGGAATGATTCGGTCTTAATGGGGAAAATTTGAGAAAAAGTAGGATTCTTGTGGCTGATTGGGGCCGGTGTAGGGTGGTGGCCCATTGCTACCCATCCCAATCATCTCAAAACCACCCAAATAAAACCCCAAACTACGCCGCTTAAGCCTTGCAAACCCCCATCAATCAAAACGCATGATTTTAACCGGTATAGTCAAAAATATTTTGTAACTTGGGTCTTGATTCTGACTTAGCAACTTAAAGGTAAAGAGTTTAAAGACTTTGCTTTTAGGCGTTGCGGGCTGTATGGACTGATGAGCGGGCAAGGGTGGTGTCAGCGGGGTATCTCATGTGAAGAAGCTGCATTTGCAGTAGGTGTGAGAAGAAAAAAAAGGTTA
>JALVCY010000579.1 GCA_027009605.1 Saprospiraceae bacterium | reverse complement strand
TATTCTACCTTATAATTTCCGGGCCAGTCGGGGTTGACGGACTTGAGCCAAGAAGGGGGATGGTTGTCCCAATCTGCTTGCCAATAGTAGCGGTAATCTTCGGCTTCTCCAATAGACATATAGCTGATAATCAATCTTTTAGCACCGTTGGCTTTGGTTTTTAATTGGTCAATTTCTGTGGCAGAGAATGGCGTGCCGTCCTTGAAAAATAAATCCATGAGTACGACATCATAGTTGGTTGATTGGACTGCTTGGATAAAATCGGCCTTTGAAGCAAAAGGTTCCGGATTGATGAGATAAAGGAAGTTTTTGGCTTGCGCTAAATGGGTAATGTCATCAGTATTTTCTAGAAATACTTCGGTGGGGTAGGCGGGGATATGATCCAATTCCCTGCGGTCAGCAGCAAAGGAAATGTAACCGGCCGTTTGATTTTTTTGATAGGATGCGTCCATCTTCTCGGGGGTGAAAGTGTAGTCTGTGACCAAAATGGTATTGCCGGCATTTTTGGAAATATCTAGCAGTCTTCGTAGATACGCATTGTCTTCAGAAGGAGTGGCCATGTCATCTGAATTATATCCATAGAATAAATCTTCTTGGCCGTTTCCGTCGATGGCATTGAGATACGTTAAATCCGGTTCTCCCTTGTCATCTCCATCTTTGGTGGCTAATTCGATGCCGTTTTGTGGAATGATAATAAAATTACTGTCCAAACCTTTGGCGTAAGCGCTGATATTAATGACCAATTCCTTCATTCTATTTTTGAAGGTCAAATCCGGTGTGGGTTCTTCTTTGTCTTTACAGCTGAATAGAATGGTTGTCGCAAAAAGGAATAGAAGGATTAGGCGCATGTTTTTTGAGAGTATAACGTCGGGATGGAGTGAGTGTTGTTTTCCATCCCGACGTTTTTTAGTAAAGCCTGTATTATTCCCGAACAAATCTCTTCAAAAAATTCTGCTGCTCTTCCGAAATTCGCATCCAATAAATTCCTTTCGGTAAATCACCAATAGGAATGGTGTTGCTTTTTTGCGAAAGCTGCTTCACTAATTGTCCGGTTGTATTAAAAATTTCTATTTGTCTGGAAATTTCTTTTTGGGTATCCAGGTGAATCTCCTGTGTTGCCGGATTCGGGTAAATGGAAATGTCTCTAGGCTCAAACCTAACAAAAGCAATATTGCTGTAATCAAACTGTCCATCATAGTCTATCTGCTTGATTCTGTAGTAGTTATCTCCTTTGTTGGGAGTGGTGTGGAGAGCTTTGAATTCCTTTGAGAGTACTAGGTCGCCATCTGCGTGAATGGTTTGAATCGCATCAAAATGAATGCCATCTGTACTGTGCTCTACGATGAATTTTTCATTATTGATTTGCTGAGCAACCGTCCAATGGAGTATCACTTGGTTGTTTTGTTTGCGAGCAGTTAAAGGGTAGAGCCATTCGACTGAAAGTGGAGACGCTGCAAAAATATCTTGGATTTCTGTTTGTGAAAGTGAGTAATTATAAATACGGACATCATCAATGGCTCCGTTAAATGAATAGGTATTGGTTTGGAATGCACCAATATAAAGATTGGATAAGTCCGCACCTAATGAGCCTTCGGTTTGATTACTAGCGACTTCTGAGCCGTCGATGTATATCTTTGTATCTCGTCCGTTGTAGGTTGCTGTGACGAGCTTCCAGACATTGGTTGGTATGGCATTGGCAGGAGATTGGGTAAAATTAGCGGAAACGGGAGCCGAATAGAATCCAACTTGCCCGGTGTTGCTTACGCGAAAACGCCAGTCATTACCACGCCCGACAATCACTTGCTGTGCTTCATCGGCATTCACACCATTCCACTTAATCCAAGCCATTACCGTAAAATTCATGGCAATATTAAGATTGTCATTGGCAGGGACGGTAATGTACCGGTCATCCGGAGCAAAATCCAAAGCTTCATTTTCAACACCGGTGG
>JALVCY010000578.1 GCA_027009605.1 Saprospiraceae bacterium | reverse complement strand
GGGGCAGAATAAGGGGATGAACCAATCACTCGGTGGTTGAAATCGCTGCTACTGTGCCGGCTGATGTTAGGAGTTGCGGATAAAAAAAATAGGTTGCTCTTTGGGAGCAACCTATTTTATATTTCCGAAAGGTCAGAAAATTATTTAATAAACATGACGAATTCGACCCGTCTATTTTGTTTACGACCTTCTTTGTACATGTTGTCGGCGATAGGTTGTGTTTCACCGTAGCCGGCATAACTCATGCGGTCGGCGCTAATGCCTTTATTGCGCAAGTAATCATAGCAAGTTTTGGCACGTCCTTCAGAAAGCTTTTGGTTAGACTCGGCACTACCCACGCTGTCTGTGTGTCCACTGATGCTTAGGTTGTAGTCCGGATATTTAATCATTAGACCGGCAATCTCATCCAAAATAGCTTTTGAAGCAGGTTTTAGGGTTGTTTTTCCGGTATTAAATTGGATGTTTTTGGTGATATTAGCGAGTCTGGTTTTATCTTCTTTTTTCATGACCGGACAGCCTTTGTTGGATCTAGGACCTGCTTTTTTAGGACACTTATCATTTTTGTCCGCAAGGCCGTCACCATCTGAATCCGGACAACCATTGAGTTCAAGAGGGCCTTTGACGTTTGGGCATTGATCTTTTGGATCGATTGTGCCGTCACCGTCTGCATCCGGGCAACCATTGACGGTACCTTTGATATCCGGACAGTCGTCAATGTCATCATTGTATCCGTCACCGTCTCTATCTTTTACCGGGCAACCGGCATTAGACAAAGGTCCTTTTTCGTTGGGGCATTTATCCTCTGCATCCGTGATGCCGTCACCGTCTGTATCCGGGCATCCACTAAGCGCCATTGTGCCTTTGACATTGGGGCACTTGTCCTCTCCATCAGCAATGCCATCGCCATCAGTGTCCGGGCATCCGCTTAGAGCGGCCAGACCTTTGACATTGGGGCACTTGTCATCTTTGTCGATGATACCATCGCCGTCACTGTCTGCCGGTGGTAAGACGACCGGTTTTTTGACTTCAGGAGCACCAAATTCAAACATAAAACCTAAAGAATGCTGGATGTTAGAGCGATAATCAGATAGGGCATAACGATATTGAGATTCAGCGGTAAAATAAACGCCTTGTCCCAAACGGAAATCAATACCAATACCCAATGGGAATTGAAGATCCGCCTTTTTTTCGATACTATTCATCATGCCACCGGCACCGGCAACCAAATAAGGCGCCAAGAAGTTCTTTTTATGAGGCCAATGCAATTTTAGTAAGGCGTCAGCTCCATAAAACATGGTAGAAGTTGTCGTGCGAGCTCCGGTAGAATCAAGCGGGAACTTATTTGCTCCTATTCTTAGAGGAACGGCAATATCAAAGTAATCTTTAATATTTTTGAAGAAAACCAACTCGGCACCATGTCCCATGTCATCGGGATTGCTGTTAAAGACATCGAGTTTGTTATCGGTTAGTGGAGTTTGATAGTCTTGCCAAGTTTGGCGTACAGCAACCCCCCATTTTTTGTTCTTTCCATCGGCTTGTGCGAAGATGGATGAAAGTGCAAAAAGCAGCACAAGAACAGTCAAAAAAATACGCTTCATAATTAATTAAGTTTTGATGAACCAATCGGTTTCGTTTATGCGAAAGCAAATATAAGTAGAAAAAAGAATATAATCGAATAAAGGGCTGTCTTTTGTAATATTAAGCAGCCCTTTTACTCAATTATTTACAATTGATACGATGAAAAGAGAAAGTGGGTGCATATTTTTTTATTTTCGTAACTACTTGGTGTAACGGCGACTTCGGTCGCCAAGTTTACTGGAAAACAATCTAGGCGACTGAAGTCACCGATACATTAGAGCCCCCAAAAATAAAGAAAGAAGCAAAAAAAGCCAACAGGGGCAAATTGCGTACCCTTTCCGCCAAGAAAAAAGAAATCAAACCATCCTCCCAATGGGTAAGGTTATTGTTGTACAATGCCTTAATCAACTAGGCCGCGTCCTTCCTTTTTAATTTGGTTGTTTTTGTCCAAGACTTTGTAAATCCGATCCAAAAGTCCATTAATAAAGTCCTTACTTTTGTCTGTGCTGTAAGACTTGGCGATTTCGACATATTCGTTGATGGTGACCTTTGCAGGAATGGTGGGGCAGCTAAGAAATTCAGCGGTACCCATCTTGAGCAAAATCATATCGACCGTAGCCAGCCGATCTGATTCCCAGTTTTTTAGTTCCGGACCGATGGTTTGCAGTAGTCGGGCGTCGTTGTTCACAAGGAACTGAGTCAATTCCTTACCGAATGCATTGACGGCTTCATCGTCCGGTAGATAGTCTTTGTAGAATCCTTGTTGAAGGGGCATCGCTTTGAGTATCTTTTTGGAAGCTCCGATAATTAGCGAGTCGTCATCAATCCAAGAAGGGTAGTGCGCCCACATTGTTTCGATAAATATTTCACTTTCGCGAACGCAAAATTTGTATAATACTAAGAGTATTTCTAGGTGATCGCTTGGTGTTGGATTAGGGTTTAGGATATAAGCTTCATATTCATCCTTGTGTGCTTTCGCAAATTTTTTGTAGATGATTTCTGCCATATCGTCCCCGGCCTTCTCTTCAAACTCTGCCTTTTTTATCAGTTTGATGATATAAGGATCACTAAGAAAGGACTGCAAGAGCTCATTGTCAAAAAGCTTAGGTGTGAATGCCTTGTCAACAGCATTTGGTAGGTGCTTTCCCTTTCTTTTTTTGAAATCTTGTTTGGATGCTTCTGCTACCTTGGTGAGCAAAAAGACATTAAATAGGAGCAACTCGAAGGATGCTTCTATTTTTAAGTCATAATTCTTGACAAGATTTTTTGACATAAAATTATCATCTGCAGTAGCTGCATATAAAACCTGCATCACTTTGATGCGTATATTCCGACGACTGAGCATGTTGATTGTTATCTTTTCGCTTGTTTTTTCTGACGTAACAAAGGCTTGTTATAGCCTATATTCCGTATTGTCTGCAAAAATACAGCTATATTTAACAAATTCTAGTTTTTTGTCAAGTTTATTTTTTATTTGTTGTGTCCAATTTGAAAAGTATTCTTCCTTTGAATGGCCAAATTTTATTTTGTTTGGCATCTGATGCTATTCTGTTCAAGCGTTCAATTGTTTAATCGCTTTATATAAATAGCTGGTAATCAACTAGTTATGATGTTTGATTGGACGATTGAAGGATTGTTTTAAACTTTCCAAAAAATTTAAACTTTTGTAAAGTTCCGGACGGTATCAGCTGTCCCCGTTTTTGATGTGTTTTTGCGCAAGCCCGCTATAATAAATGGTCGAGTTAGGAGGAATACTTTTGGTAATCCAGACATTACCGCCGATGATGGAGTTGTGTCCGACGACTGTTTGGCCGCCTAAGATGGTGGCTCCGGCGTAGATGACGACATGGTGTTCGATGGTCGGATGTCTTTTGGTTTGTGCCATGGATTTTTCGACACTCAATGCGCCTAGGGTTACACCTTGGTAGATTTTTACGTCGTCGTGGATGTTGGTGGTTTCGCCGATGACGATGCCGGTACCGTGGTCAATACAAAAGCGCTGTCCGATACTAGCACCCGGATGGATGTCAATTCCGGTCAAACTATGGGCGTATTCGGCAAAGATTCTAGGGACGTAAGGCAGCTTGAGCTGAAATAATTTGTGGGCAATGCGGTGGGTGGCAATGGCCAAAAATCCCGGGTAAGTCCGAATCACTTCCATGGTGTTTTTGGCGGCCGGGTCTCCTTCCGAAATGGCTTGGGCATCATCCAAAAGCAGGTTGCGGATATTGGGCAAGTCTTCATAAAATTGATTCACAATCGTCTCACAATCAACGCCTAAATCGTCATGGATGGCTTCCACCAAATCATAAAAACGCTGCTTGACATTCCGGAAGGCATTGTCAAAACTCCGCTGATTGGGATAGGTCTCATCAGAGAATTGGTAAAATAAAAGCTTTAGGAGACCATTCAATACATCGGATGCCAATTCCGGTGATGGGATGGTGCAGTGGGTGAGTTGCTCTTGAAAAAGTTGTGCTCTGAATGTTTTTTCGTCCATGACTTGGGATTCTTAGCCGCCGGCTAGTTTGGTGTCCTTGTATCCTTCCTCTATTAGCAATTTTCGTACCTTTTCGCGGTGGTTGCCTTGGATAAGGATTTCGCCATTTTTGACGGTACCGCCGACACCACATTTCATTTTTAGCATTTTGCCTAGGTCTTTGAGTTGGGTTTGGCTGCCTTCAAAACCTTTGACGACGGTGACTTCTTTGTTGCCTTTGCGCCGGACTAGATGGATGCGTAGGGTTTGAGCTTGGTCTTGGGGCTCTTCGTTGCCGAATAAATTTCCGAAAGGATTGTCTTCCGGGATGTAGTCAGGATTGGTGGAATAGACGAATCCGTCTTGGCGATTTTTATTTTTTTTGGCCATAGGTGTGTGGTTTGCTTGCGCGAAAATGTTATAATGTGGAGACAAATTTTGGGGATAATTGTTGACCATCTCCATTCTGTGTGTCTTTTTTTGAAAATACTAAGTAACTGTTTAGGTACCCCAATTTTTAGATAGAAAATAGGCATTTTTGTGTGCATGTTGATGTAGGGACGCACGGCCGTGCGTCCCTACGTGAGAAAATTTTAGCAAAAACAGGCGCAAAAAGGGCATTTTCTAGCAAAAATTAGCGGGTGGCTAAATAGTTACAATACTAAGATAAAAAGACAAACGGCTAAAATCTTGCCGCAATGTATTTTCCCGTGAGTCAGTTACTGAGAAAGTTTGGAAACCACTAAGACACCGGTGCGTCCGAATAAGTTGATACGCAATTCGCCAAACCAACGCCAATTTTGGAAATCTCCCCAAATTCTGTGTCGGTAAAGCAATGAAAATCTATCCGGCTACATATTGATTTTTTTCATTATGACTTGTGTTTGTACAGTCGCCCCATAGACCCAATCTCAAAGTCTCCATACAGAATACAGACGGCTGCTCAGCCTACTAAAAAGGCAAATCTATTAAGATGACTTTTGTCATTCTTCGGGGTAGAAAAAGTCACTTTTTGAAAGTTTGGTAGGGGTGGAGTTTTGCGTAAGCAGCTGATAATGAGCTATTTATGGAAATATTATAATGGATGCTCATAACTACTCAAAAGGGGATATAAAACCGGGATTGGAAAATGTAACTTCTATCACATTTGAAAAAAAACATCTTTTCTACTTTTGACAGAAATTTGGGACTAGTAAGTCTTCAAATCAATCACTTTAATTTCACTTAAATTCAAACTAACATGAAGAAGTTAATATTTCTAATGATAGCAGTGTTGGCATTCGGCTATCACACATCTTACGGGCAAGAAGAAGCCAAACAGGTTGTAAAAGTAAAGCCATCAGTAGCTTTACACGGCCGGATTATGTACGATTATGAGTTTTTTAGACGAGGAGCTGAAGTGGATACAGTCGAAAAGTTAAAGGAAAGCGGCAGTGAATTCCGCAGAGTATATCTATCCGGTTCCGGAAAGATTTATAAGAACATCAAGTATAAAGCACAACTTGAGTTTGCCGGTTCTAAGATTGGATTTAGAGATCTTTATATCAAATTTGCCAAGCTTCCGGGTATTGGCGGTAATTTTACCGTGGGCAGCTTTGCGGAGGCTACCGGATTGGATATGATGACCAGTAGTAAGTACATTCCAATGGTTGAGCGTGCGATGATGACCAGTACGCAGAATTTCCGCTGGAATTCAGGTATTATGTATGACAATATGGGCATGTTTGGGGGCAAACTCGGACTTCAATTGTCTTATGCACATAACGGAAGCCATAAAGGTGGTTTTAAGGATCATGACTTGGGTAGAGGTGGTCACTTTGTGGCGCGTCTGACGAGTCCGGTTTACGAAAATAAGGACAAACATCAATTGGTTCATTTAGGATTTAACTATGAGAATCGCAAGCGTTCTAAGGATCCTAAAGCTTATGATTTGAAGTTTAGACCGGAAAATCACATGGGCGGGCACGTACATTTGAAAGACCAAGAGTATGTAGGGATTCCCGGATTATTGAAAACACAACAAGACCTAGGATTTGAATTTGCTGCGGTATTCGGGCCTTTATCTTTCCAGTCTGAATATGAGATTGCAGGATACAATTCTCAAGTAGAAAATGAAGCCGGCAGAAAAGAAGATAAGACATTTAATGTCAATGGATTTTATGTATTGGCCACTTACTTTGTGACCGGTGGTCATCGCGGGTTCAAACATGGTGCTTTCTCAAGAGTGCATGCTTACAAAAACTTCTGTATTAAGGATGGTGATTGGGGAGAATTTGAGTTGACCGCTCGGTATTCTACAATGGATTACTCTTCTATTGCTGATTATAATGACCTTTTTAATGGTAAAGATTTTTACAGTAAGGCTCAGAATATTGGGTTTGGGTTCAATTGGTATTTGAATAATCACACCCGGATTATGTACAACCACAATATCTCCGGAACCAACAAGGATGCGGATCATGATCCTAAAAAAGCCTTACACGCAGACTTGATTAGATTGCAAGTTGATTTTTAATATCCCACTTGGGGAAGATTTTTTTTCAAACTAAAAAAACAAAAAAAAAATGAAACGTTCTTTAATTTTTATTTTCTTAGCTGCGGTTCTTGCGGTGGGATTCACTTCTTGCGGAGACAAAGCTGCTAAAACCAACTCCGGTATTGCCAAAGACCTAGATACGGCTGCTTTCAAAAAAGCGATGGAAGAAGGCAAGTTTGAAGCTATTGATGTACGTGCGCCAAAGGAAAGATATTCTGATAACATCTTCGATGAAGTAGGAAAACCTTATGGATATATCGAAGGTACTCCATTGAATATCAACTGGAAAGACCAAGAAGCTTTCAAAGCCGGTCTTGCGAAATTGGACAAGAACAAGGCTTATGGTGTTTATTGTCGTTCCGGTCACCGTTCCGGTAATGCCATGAAAATGATGCATGATATGGGCTTTAAAGAAGTCTATAATTTGGCCGGAGGAATGAAAGGCTGGCTAAAAGCCGGTTATCCATCTAAGGTAATCCCAAAACCGGGTGAATAATTGGTGAAAGATTTTTTGATTAATAAGAGCCGCTGCTTTCTGTATGGAAAGTGGCGGTTTTTAGTTAAAGTCTTGGGGGGGGGAGTTGAGAAAGTTGAAGAAGTTGATTCGCTCGCAGGCTTCGCTAGTTGAAGAAGTTGAGATGTTCGCCTTCGGCTCACTAGGTTGAGAACTCGTCCTACGGACTTCGTGGTTGAGTGCTTCGCAGGTTGAGCCGATTTGGTTTTTTACCGGGGTTTTTATTTCATCATTCGATATTCGGCGTACTGTATTCGATATTCTAATTGGGTCTTTGGTCTTTGGCTTGGGTAGTGGTTTGTTCTTGGCTTCTTTGCTGGGTGCTTGACTTTTGTGGTAGATATAGTTGATTCGCTCGCAAGCTTCGCTAGTTGATTCGCTGCGTTAGTTGAGAAGGTTGAGACGTTCGCCTTTAGCTCACTAGGTTTAGACTTGTCCTTCAGACTTCGTGGTTGAGTTTTCGTGTTTTTTCGTGGCTTTCGTGGTTAATCATCTTGGTGGTTTGGATGTCGCCCACCGTTATACCGTTAAACCGTCATACCGCTATACCGTTCATTGCCTTCGGCGTTCAATTTGCCCTTCGGGCGTTCAATGCCTTCGGCGTTCAAGGAGACCGCTCTTGGCTGCCTAGCCGTTATACCGTTATACCGTTGAGCTTACTCCGAAAAGTCTGGTGTAGTAGTTTGTTCTTGAGACCACAAAATTTTATTTGGTTTCTTTATAAAAACCCTTCCACAGGTTTCCCTTTTGTAAAAGGAAA
>JALVCY010000577.1 GCA_027009605.1 Saprospiraceae bacterium | reverse complement strand
TGGCTACAAGGTATTTTTTCATTTGTTTGTTTTTGGGTCTTTGGGGCGCGCCGGTGGTGCTTTTGGTCTTTGGCTTCGGTAGTCTTGGGGAGATGTCCAAAATTCTGTGTAGTTGGGCTTCATCGGCTGTCGGCTTGGTGGAGTGCTTCGTGTCTTTGGTAAATTTTGAAAATCGGGGGCTTTTATTTGGTTTCTTCAATAGCACCATGCAACTGTACCGGGCAACATATAGTCAGGTTTGGGGCAAAAATACAAAAAGCAGAGAAAACGAATCGTTTTCTCTGCTTTTTTAAGTAACTATGGTTGATTGGTGCAGCCATCCTGCCGCCCCATTCATCCCATTCATATCAACTCTTAATTCTTCTCTACCTTGACAGTCGTAAAGGCATTATCGGCCGTAATCTGCACAAAATAAGTGCCTTGTGGCATATCAGCCAAAGAAACAGTTTGTACAGCATCAGGAGATGACAAAAATTTAATAGTTTGTCCCATGATATTCACCACTCGAATTTCACTAATCTTCAAGTCCTTCGTAGCGACTACAAAGTCTCCGGTTGTCGGATTCGGATACAGCTTGATTTTTTGCTGTAAAGCAGGCGTATTTGTACCTGTAATAATATCAAAATCTGCCACATATCTAGGGAAAATTTGATAACCCTCTGTATAAGGAGAGCTGCTATCATATTGACCGCCGATACCTGTCAAGTGGAAGCCCGGTGCCAAATTAGCCGGGAAATCAGCATTGCCGGCCACATCGACATCACTATCAATACGCATTTGCAAGGTATCTGAACCACCATCCGTAATATCTACATTAAAGCTGCCGGAAGTCTTCCATTGGGCAGGATCTACCAAATGCATATTCTTTAGTTTAACCAACCTGGACTCGGTGTTTTCTCCAAGCGTAGTGACTACTGTTGGCGCAAGCAAAGTATTACCCGCAGAATTTTTGGTAATGGTTGCCGGTACAAACTGCGTCAAACCTTTATACTGTTTGACTTCACCGGCAATGGTCAATTCATCTCCTTCAGTTACCGTATAGCCCAAATCCTGATTACCGTGGCGAACCTGGATACCATCTCCATTGGCATCAATCAAAGTAAACTGGATACCACTGCCACCAATCATATCAACACCATATACGACACCTGTAATCGTACAAGCCACGTCTAAAGAATCAGCCACACCATCCGCATTCTCTGTCGTAATCACACCAATCGAATAAGTTGAGACACAAGCAATTTCTACATGAACCTGAGCCGTTTCTGTCACGCCGCCAGATGTTACTGCATAATTAAAAATATCGACCACATCACACCCACCTGCAGGTGGCGTATATTCAATTTTGTTATCTGCATTTAAAGTAGCTGTTCCTCCATTTAGAGGATTGCTGACCACAATTGAAGTAATAGCTCCGGGAATCACATCATTGGCTAATACATCCAGCACAACCGGCGCATCCTTTAATGTTGCAAAGATATCATCTTCTAAAGCCATGGTAGTAGGACAGCCAGATGCTTCGTTGGGGTTTGCTTTTATTTCCTTACCATTAATCATGACACCTTTCCCTGTAGTCGCTGCTATCCAGTTTTCCCCAAGATTATTATCTGATTTCACATCACAAAGTACCAACGAAGCTCCTCCGCCATCAGTTTCAGGCGCCCATCCATCGTCATAAGTCAAAGAATCTAGGTATCCGCCATTTGCGTCTTTGAGCTCGATGAATTTCCCACTATTACTTAACCCGGGTCCTGTCCATTCCATAGGATAAAAACCAAAAACACTATAAAAAGCGGTATCATTTACAGCAATAACGGCGTACTCCCCATCATTCAAAGTCATCGCTGGGAAAACAAAAATAGTATTTCCAGCTTTAAAAGTAGCATTTTCCATATTATAAGCAGTGCCACTATTATTCAATATTTCTACGAATTCAAGAGAGTCCGTTCCACTTTCCGGTGG